>DASPZW010000132.1:0-8162 GCA_035636055.1 Actinomycetota bacterium | reverse complement strand
CAAGGCCCGGGGGGAATGGATCGACCCTCGGCTCGGCCGGCGGACGTTTGCCGACTGGAGCCGGGAGTTCGAGGGGTCCCGTGTGCACCTTGAGAAGACCACCAAGGATCAACACGGGGCCCTCATGCGGACGCACATCCTGCCGACCTTCGGGGACCGGCCGTTATCGTCCATCACGGAGATCCAGGTGCAGGCGTTCGTCGCCGAGCTGCTTGCCAAGGGTCGGGCGCCGTCAACGGCGAGCAAGGTGCTCGGCATCATGTCGCAGATCCTGCAGGCGGCGGCGAGGAACCAGCTCATCCCCCGCAATCCCTGTGATGGCGTGGTGGGACCCGGCGACAAGCCTCTCGAAGAGAAGATCTTCCTTCGGCCGGAGCAGCTCAACGCCCTGGCCGATGAGATCCCTGCCCAGTTTGGCCCGATGGTGCTCGTGGCCGGCTACCGGGGGCTCCGCTTCGGCGACCGGGCTCCGACCTCGCCGGCTGAATCTCCTGCTGGGGAAGCTTGAAGTGGCCGAGGCGCTGAAGGAGACCCGAGGCCATCTGTATTTTGGCCTTCCGAAGCACGATCGGGTGCGGACCGTGTCTCTCCCTCTTTTCCTTGTTGAGGTGCTTCGCGACCACATCGAGGTCTTTCCTCCGCAGGGGGGTTTAGTGTTCACGAGTCAGGACGGGGCGTTGCTGCGGCGGTCGAATTTCGAGCGGCGGATCTGGGCGCCGGCGGTCGCCCGGTCGGGCCTCGATGAGCGGCTTACTTTTCACGGCCTCCGTCACACGGCGGTCTCCGTGCTCATCGCCGAAGGCGCCTCCATCGTCGAGCTGGCGGCCATCATGGGTTGGGCACCCTCTACGGCGGTAGCGATGTCGATGCGCTACGGGCACCTGTTTGCGGCCCGGGATGAGCACCTTACGGAGGCCGTTGAACGGGTGTACCGGAATGCGAGACGGCCAAATGACGGCCAGCAGGCCACCAAGCTTGGGACGCTCTCGGAGGAAACTGGCCCCTGACCTGCGGTTATGATTGTGGGCGCACGAGGATTTGAACCTCGGACCTCTTCCGTGTCAAGGAATGAACGACGTGCCATCTACCTGCACAAATGCGGCATGACCTGCGGCGTTGTGTTCGTTGTCGTTCGTCATGTACTCGTTGTTGCTCTATGTTTCGCGGGATTTCCGCGGGATGGATCGAAGCTGCGGCGAGCGGCAGGGAGCGCTACGGGAGAAGCTCCAGGGCATCGACATGTCGGGGCCGAACGACGCTGAAGTGCCGGCGGTCCAGCGTCGCAACCTGACGAACACCGAGTCGCTCCGCGGCGGCAATGACCGAGGCGTCGGCCGCTCCGATGGGCAAATCGCGGTAGGTGACCACCAACTCCGCGATCCGCAGCCAGTCGGAGGGCGTGACCGGCTCAGCGATAAGGTTCCCGGCAGCCAGGTCGCCCAGAAACCGAGCCTCGGCTTCGACGCCGAGTCGCGTGGCGATCAGGTAGTCAGCCTCGGTCACAACGAGAATGGGGACGATCAACGGCCCTGGATGTGTCTCCAGCAACTCGAGGCACGATTCGTGGTGGCGATCATCCGAATCGACGTATGCGTACAGCGGTCCAGCGTCCACCAGAATCGCTATCGAGACACCTCGGCCCTCAGGATTTCGTCGATGTGCTCAGAGATGTCGGTGTGCCCGCTATGGCCGGCGCTTCCGGCCATAAGCCGCCGGCCACTCCCTGGGTTGTGACCAAGGTGCGCTTCGATCGCCTCACGGGTGAGTTCGGAGATTGTCTTCCCTTGGGCCTGAGCCTCGTGGCGGAGCTTGGCATCCAGATCGTCGGGGAGTTTCACGGTGGTTCGCTTCATGTATGCCAGCATACCCTTACATTGAAGCTTTGTCGTGGCAATGCCCTCCACCTCCCCGGGGATCGTGGCCGAGCCCACCCTTGACCGGGGCACGAGCGGCGCTCCGATTCTGGCCTCTCTGTCCGCCCTGCGAACCACCTCCCCCGCCGTCACTCCCTCCTCTTCCTCCCGATGTTTCTCGCAACTCAGGCTCGAAACGAACCGGGAGTGCCTCAGCGGGGGCGGAGCCCATTCGAGCCCGCCCAGGCCGGCGGCGTAGCTTCGACGGATCGAGGCCAGCTTCGGCCTCAGCTGCCATCCATTCAATGACGTCGGGCGTGAGTTCGACACCGCTCGTGACCTTCCATAGGAACGCTGCCCTTGGATTCAGTCATCGGCACCTCCGGGAAGCAGGGCGACGTAGGCAGGTCGCATCTTCATTGTCATTGCATGGATCACAAGTTCACTCCCGCCCGCGCGGCGCTGCTTCCCGCTACCTGCAATGCCGCCCTGAAGTCCTCCGGAACCAACGACTGCGGCTAGCCATGGCGCTACGAGGCGCCGGCTTCCTCATCATCGAGACATGGCAAATCATTCGACGTCCGGCCGGACGAAGCCACGGGTGAGTGAGCCCGGGGGGCACTACGCCCCCGCAGAATTGGAGGGGTTGACGATGTCCAAGATCGCATTTTTGGGGCTGGGCCAGATGGGCACGCCGATGGCCACCCGACTGCTGCAAGGCGGCCACCACGTCACGGTATGGAACCGCACGCCCGAGCGAGCCACACCGCTGGTCGAGCGGGGCGCAGTCGCGGCGGCCTCTCCCGCCGAGGCCGCGGCGGGCGTGGACGTCGCCATCACGATGCTGGCGACGCCGGCCGCTCTCGAGCAGGTCGTGTTCGGCGACAAGGGCCTCGCTCTCTCGTTCGCTCCAGGTCAGGTCTTCATCGACATGTCGACGGTCGGACCCCCGACGGTGGCCGACGTGAGGGCTCGGCTGCCGTATGGGGTGTCCATGGTGGATGCCCCCGTGCGGGGCAGCGTCCCGCAGGCCACCGAGGGCAGCCTGGACATTTTCGTCGGGGGCGCCGGCGATGACTTCGAGCGGGTCCGGCCCATCCTGGAGTCGCTCGGCGATGTGCGCCACGTCGGTGGGCCGGGGTCGGGAGCCGCGATGAAGCTCGTCGTCAACGCAACGCTCGGCGCTGCGATCCTGGCCCTCGGCGAGGCCCTGGCACTCGCGAGGTCGCTCGGGCTGGACCGCGGCCCCGTCCTGGACGTCCTTGCCGGGTCCCCGATCGGGCCCGTCGTCATCGTCAAGCGGGCGCTGGTGGAAGGGAACGACTACCCGCCGAGCTTCAAGCTCCGGCACGCGGCGAAGGACATGCGCCTCGTCGCATGGGCGGGTGAGGCCGCGGGCCTCGACCTGCGGGAGGCGGCCGCTGCCCGGGGATGGCTCGAGGAGGCGGCCGGGCAGGGCTCGGCGGACCTGGACTTCTCGGCGGTCGTCGCGACGATCCTGGGCGAGCGACCGGGCATCCCGTCGGAAGGGCGAGCCCACAGCTTTGGCCACGGAGACTGATCATGCGTCAACACCGTCTCCCCGTCAGGCCCGGGCAGGTTGTATCTCCGGCGACGGGGGCTGCTCTCGCCTCCGTGATCCCGACGCTGTCACGCACGTGATCCTCGCCCTGGTCGCCGACCGGGCCGCCCCCGCCGAGCTGCGCTCACGGCTCGCCTACAACGAATTGACGCAGCGGCGCCT
This sequence comes from Actinomycetota bacterium, assembly GCA_035636055.1. Lineage (GTDB taxonomy): Bacteria > Actinomycetota > CADDZG01 > JAHWKV01 > JAOPZY01 > JAOPZY01. The sequence continues at coordinate 4,565 of DASPZW010000132.1, read as the reverse complement.
GCTGGACGCCGACCGGCCCGGGGTCGGCGAGTTGGCCATCCTTTGCACGTGCCACCGGACCGAGGTCTACTTCACCTCCGTGGGGACCGGGTCCGAGGCGGTGCACGGCGTTGCTGGCATCCTGCCGGGCCTCCTGCCGACCGATGTTGCGGACCTCCGGGTCATGGAGGGGCTGGAGGCCGTGGAGCACCTGTTCAGGGTGGCGTGTGGCCTCGACTCCCGTGCGGTCGGCGAATCCCAGGTGCTTGGCCAGGTGCGGCGCGCCTACGTCCTGGCCAAGGAGATGGGATCGACCGGGGCTGCCCTCGCCAACGTCTTCGGCCGGGCGATCCGTCTGGGCAGGCGGGTACGCACCGGCACCGAGCTGGGACGCATCGGCCAGAGCACCGGCTCCATCGCTGCGGACCACCTCCGGCAGCGCCTGGGGGGCCTCGCGGGTCGCGCCGGCGTGGTCGTGGGCGCGGGGGAAGCAGCTACGGACGCTGCCGAGCGGCTTGCCAAGCTCGGGGCCCGCCTGTCGGTCGTGAGCCGCGCCAAGGCCTCGGCCGCACAGCTCGCCGAGCAGCTCGACGCCCCTGCCTACGCGCTCCGGGACCTCGCCGCCGTCCTCGACAAGAGCGAGTTCGCCGTCGTGGCGGTCTCGGGAGGGACCGTCGTACGCCCCTGGCACCTCCCCCTGCGCAGCGCCGAGGAGCCCTTCGTCATGGTGGACCTCTCCGTACCCCGGGCCGTCGACGTCGACGGCCGTGCCGACGTCGACCTGCACAGCCTCGAGGAGATCCGCGGTCCGGAGGGTCCGGACGTCACAGCCGCCATCACGGCTGCGGAACTGATGGTCGCCGCCGAGGTGGCCTGCCTCAAGCAGCGGCTGGAGAGCCGGGAGTCCGGTCCCGCCATCCGCCAGCTCCGGGAGCGGGCGGGATCGCTGGTTGCCGACGAGGTGGCCCGCGCGGTGTCGGGTCTCAACCTGGCCGAGCCGGCGAGGGCCCGCGTCGAGGCCCTCGGCATGCGCATCGCCGGCAAGCTCCTGCATGGTCCGACGACGGCGCTGCGGGACGCGGACGAACGGACGCGGGCGGCGGTCATGCGGATATTCAACTTGGACGGTCTTGACAAACCCTCGCGGGACGGCCGGGAGATCGGCACTCCCGCTCCTTGGATGCACCATTCCGGATAGCCGGGATGTGCACAGGCGGCCCGCGTGCCACGGTAGCGTGATGAGCGTCCGTTGCCTGATCGTCGACGACTGCGAAGCGTTTCTTCAGGCTGCCCGCAGAATCTTGGAGAGCGGAGGAATCACGGTCGTCGGCGCGGCGACGTCGAGCGCCGAGGCGCTCGTGCGCGTGAACGAGAGCAATCCGGATGTCGTGCTCGTCGACATCATGCTCGGATCGGAAAGCGGTTTCGATCTGGCACGGGAGTTGACGACCGCACCGCGAACAAGCCGAGCTGCCGTCATCCTGATCTCGACCCACGGCGAGGACGAATTCTCGGATCTGATCGCCGCGAGCCCGGCTATCGGGTTCCTCCCCAAGTGGAGGCTGTCAGCGAAGGCGATCGAGGACCTGCTTGGCGAGCCTGGGAGTGCCGTCGAGTATTCTGACGTCTGACAGGCAGATCCGTCCGATTTTTAGTGTGCCACTTAGACGTTTTGTCGTCACCGAAGCGACATATCAGCTCAATGCCGACTTCACGCTGGTTCGCAGTCGGGTCCGCCGGCGAGTCCGAGCGGGAAGCTGGCGTGCGCGCCGCCGATGAAGCGCTGGTGCACGACGACGCAAAGCTCCTGGTCGCCTTCTGCTCCCCGTCGTACGACCTCCCGGGCCTGGTGCAGCAGATCTGGGCCCGCTCAGGAGGCGTGCCGCTCATTGGATGCACGACGGCCGGCGAGATCGCCGCCAGCGGCCCCCGGGAGGCCAGCGTCGTCGTTGCGGCCCTCGGCGGGGACGGCTTTGTAATCGAGACGGCCGTCGCCACCGGAGCGTCGAACGACCTGCGGGGCGCGGGGGCCCAGATGGCACGCTTCCTGCCGACGCCTGACGATCACCCGTACCGGGCGCTGCTGTTGCTGACCGACGGCCTCGCCGGCGACAAGCAGGAGATGCTGCGCGGTGCCTACGGCGTGCTGAGGGCGGGCGTCCCCCTGGTGGGCGGCTGCGCCGGTGACGACCTCGAGATGACCAGGACGTTCCAGCTGTACGGCGATCAGGTGCTGACCGACTCGGTGGTCGCGGCCGGAATCGCCTCCGACGCCCCGCTCGGGATCGGCGTGCGGCACGGCTGGCAGCGGGTGGGCCCGCCGATGCTCGTGACGCGCAGCGAGGGAAGGCGGGTCTATGCGCTCGACGACCGGCCGGCGCTCGACGTCTACCTGGAGCAATTCGGCGGGGTGGGGCCCTTGGGCGAGAACCTCGGGGCGTTCATCCCCTTCGCGATGGCACACCCCCTGGGGCTGACTCGCCATAGCGGCGAGGAGCAAGTCCGCGGCATCGTCGGCGCCGACTTCGGCGACCGCTCCCTGTCATGCATATCGGAAGTCCCGCAGGGCGGGCTGGTCTGGATCATGGGAGGGGACGCCGAATCGGTGTTGGGGGCAACCGATGCCGCCTGCGGCGACTCGCTCGCTGCTCTCGACGGTCAGCCACCGCTCGGCATGTTTGCCTTCGACTGTATCGGGCGACGCGGCGTGCTCGGAGACGAGGGGATCCAACTGGAGATCGACCGGCTCGTGGCACATGCTCGTGGGGCGCCGCTGGCAGGCTTCTATACGTACGGGGAGATCGCCCGCACCCGGGGGATGCGTGGCTTCCACAACCAGACCCTCGTCGTTCTGTCGATCGCTTGAGATGTCCAGGTCGATCTGGTCCACCCAGCAGCTCGCCGAGTTCCTCGCAGCCGTATCGACATGCGAAACGGAAGCCTCGGCGGCGCTCGCAGCCGTCGAGTGGGCGGCGGAGGCACTCGATGCGGAGGTTGCTGCCATCCTCTGTGGCGGCGAGGTCCTGGCCGCCGTGGGGTATCCGGAGGGCGCAGCACCCGCCGCCGAGCTCAGCTCCGTGACGGCAAGCGGGGGCGGTGAGCTCGGCGTCCCGGGCGTCGGGGCTTCCCCGGCGACGGCGGTAGCCCTCGAGGACCCGCCGGGGGGCATCCTCGTCCTCGCGCGGTCGGGATCCCAGGGCCTCAGCGCTGAGGAAGCCAGTCTGCTGCGGGGCATGGCACGCGTGACGTCGTTGACGATGCGGATGCTGCGCCTGCTCGACGACGAGCGCGCCGCACGTGAGGAAAGCGACAGCCAGGCCGCCGAGAACGCCCGGCTGCTCGGGACGCTGAGCGAACACACGGCGATGCTCGAGCGGCTCGCCGAGGAGCAGGCAGCGCTGCGGCGCGTTGCGACGCTCGTGGCGGGCCAGTCGGCCGCGGATGACATCTTCGCGGCGGTGGGCGAGGAGGTGGCTCGCCTCCTCCGGGCCGACATCGGCGGCGTCGCCCGGTACCGCCCCGACCGGTCCCTGACACTGGTGGCCGAATGGAATCGGGACGGCGCTGGCCTCCCTCTCGGCACCCGGCTTGAGGCCGGCGACGTCGAGCGTCTCGGGGTGCTGCGAGCCGGCAACCCCGTCCGGATCGCCAACTACGAAGGCCTTGCCGGCCCGGTCGCAGTGCTCGCGCGGGAGCTGGGGATCCTCTCGACGATCGGGGCGCCAGTCATCGTCGACGGGGAGGTCTGGGGGTCGATCTTCGCCAGTTCGAAGAAACCCGAGCCGTTTCCCGACGACGCCGAGTCCCGGATCATGGGCTTCGCCGAGCTGGTGGCCACCGCCATCTCGAATGCCGTGAGCCAGGCCAAGCTCGCCGCTTCCCGCGCCCGCGTGGTCGCCGCCGCCGACGAGACCAGGCGACGCATCGAACGCGACCTCCATGACGGAATCCAGCAGCGTCTGGTCTCGCTGGCCCTGGAACTGCGCGCTGCCGAGGAAGGGACGCCGCCACAGGAGCCGGAGCTGAAGAGGGATCTGGCCCGCGTGACGGACGGCCTGAACGACGCGCTAGACGAGCTCCGAAACCTGGCCCGCGGCATCCATCCGGCCATCCTGTCGGAGGGAGGGCTTGCGCCCGCCCTGAAGGCGCTGGCACGTCGTTCTGCGGTCCCCGTGGAGCTCGATGTCGACGTCGAGACCCGGCTGCCGGAACCGGTTGAGGTGGCCTCGTACTTCGTCGTGTCCGAGGCGCTGGCCAATGCCGCCAAGCACGCGCAGGCTTCGGTGGCACAGGTCGACGTCGAGGTGGTCGGCAGTCATCTCCATGTCTCGGTCCGTGACGACGGCGTGGGGGGCGCCGATCCCGCCCGAGGCTCCGGGCTGATCGGCCTCGCTGACCGCGTGCAGGCGCTCGGCGGAACGCTGCGCGTCCAGAGCCCTCCGGGCGGGGGGACGACGATGTGCGCCGACCTCCCCCTCGGGAGCGAGTGATCGCGAGGGACGCTGAGGGCCCGGCACCACCCGGCGCCGGGCCCTCACTTGCCGCAGTTGGGACGGACGATCAGGACTGGCCGGCGCGGACACCCT
>DASPZW010000131.1:0-9265 GCA_035636055.1 Actinomycetota bacterium | reverse complement strand
CGGACCGGCCCGCGGGCGGGGGCCCGAGCCGGGGCCCTCAGCGACCTGAGCGAATTGACCTCGGCCCGCACATCGAGGCGCGGCAGCGGGGCGGCCCGCGGGGTCCGCGGGGGTGGCCCGGCCAGCGACCCAGCACGGTTCGGGGCCCGGGTCGGCGCCCGGGTCGGCGCCCGGGTCGGGGTTTGGGACCTGTTGCGAACCGGCGGGGCCGATCGGCTGCCGCGACGCTCGTCGACGGGGGGCACCGTCCTCATGTGCGACGCCCCGCCGTTCGCGTCGCGGGGGTTCGTGACCCCCCGCGCGGTTGGGGCGACGGCGTGGTCGAGCGAGGGGACGGGCCCGCTGCGGGGGCCGAAGCCGTCGAGCTCACCGTGCCCCCAGCGACCGCGGCGCCGACCAGTGTCTGCACCTGGCTACTCGGCACAAGGCCGGCTTGGGCCGCCAGGGCTGCCACCCTTCCCGGGGCCTCCTGCACCGAGACGGCATACGCAAGCTGGCGGAGCTGCGCCTGCTGCTTGGTGACCTGACTCTCGAGGGAATCCACACGGAACGACGCCTGATCCACCATGACCCGCAGCACCACCAGCATCAGAATTGCCAGGCCTACCAGCACCGATGCGAAAATGATGAAGGGCATCCCCGGAGCTTTGGTAGAGGTGACGCTCCGAGATATAACCTTTAACTTGACCCTGAGACTGAAGGGTTGAGGGACCTCCAACGGCAGCGCCTCGGCCACCTGGACTGCTGCTGCGGCAGCCCCGACCGAGGATGCGGGGGAGCCCGCCGGGCCCAGGAACCGGGGCACATCGGGAGCTCGGCGTTCGGGCTCGTTCCCTTCATCGCGGGCCCGATCGGGAGCCCCATCCGGAGCACGAGCGGGATCGTCGGTCGGTTCGGTGTGATTATCGGGCTCGGCGAGAACGTCGTCACCGGGGCTGCCCCCGCCGGGCAGGACGATAAGGTGCCTCACCCGCCGCGGCGCCACCCCTTCCCCATCGTCGTCCTGGGGACCCTCGTACTCGGGGGACATCAGGCCGCCTCTGCGGTACCGAGGCGCTCGGCGACGCGGAGCATAGCGCTGGCCGACCTCGGGTTGGCCGCCAGTTCCTCTGGGCCAGGGCGGACCGGCTTGCGGGTGACCACCCGCAGGCTCGCCTCCGCGCCGCAGACGCAGACCGGGAGGTCCCGAGGGCACCGGCAGGCCGCGGCGGCCTCGGCGAACGTGCGCTTCACGACTCGGTCCTCGAGCGAGTGGTAACTGATGACGGCGACCCGCCCGCCGGGCCGGAGCGCTTCGATGGCCTGCGGCAGGGTGGCCTCCAGTTCGCCCAGCTCGTCGTTGACCTCAATGCGGAGGGCCTGGAAGGACCGGCGGGCGGGGTGGGGCCCCGTACGCCGGGCGGCGGCAGGGATGGCGTCGCGCACCACCTCTGCCAAATCCGTGGTGCTGTCGAACGGGCGCTCGGCCCGGCGCCGGACGATCGCCCGGGCGATGCGGCGCGCGAAGCGCTCCTCACCCCAGCGGGAGAGGACCGAGGCCAGCTCCGCCTCGGCGTAGCCGTTCACCACGTCCGCCGCGGTAAGAACCTGGGCGGGATCCATCCGCATGTCGAGCGGGCCGCCGGAGCGGTACCCGAAGCCACGGCCAGGCTGGTCGAGATGCGGAGACGACACACCGAGGTCGTAGAGGACACCCCGCACCTCGCGGGCGCCCACCTCCTCGATGGCCGCCGCCAGCTCTCCGAAACGGCGGTGGACCAGGACGGCGCGGTCACCGAAGCGCGCGAGGCGATCCCCCGCGGCGGCAAGCGCCTCGGGGTCGCGGTCGAGCCCGACCAAGGTCGCGCCGGGGGCTGCGGCCAGTAGGGCCTCGGCGTGTCCGCCCCCTCCGACGGTGCAGTCAATGAAGGTCCCTTCCGGAGCGGGCCCCACGTCGCCACGGGGGTCGACCAGGTACCGGACGACCTCCGCCAGCAGGACGGGGACATGGCGAAACGGCGTCCCCTCGGTCATACGAACTCACCTGAGCGCCCCGACGAACAACAGCGCCAAGCCGACGTAGCCGGCGAGGGTGAACCCAGCGATGGCGAGCAGGAGGAAGGTTGCATAGGTCTCCCGGCCCAGGTTCGCAGCATGAAGCCGTTGCACATCCTTCATCTCGAACCCGAGACCCCCGCCGGGTGTCTCCGCCATCTCCATCGCCATCCCCGCCTCCTTCGCTCAGAACTGCAGCGTCTCTGCGATCTCCTCGTACCGCTCGACCACGTTGCTCTGATAGCTGTCGTACAGCGTCCGATCCCAGATCTCAGCCCGGCGGGAGACGCCGGCGAGGACCAGTTCCTTGCCGAGACCGGCAAGCTCCCGGAGGTTGGCCGGGATCGTGATCCGTCCCTGGCCGTCCACCTGCTCCTCGGACGCCTTCGAAAAGAAGAACCGGCTGTAGGCGCGGGCATCCTTGCGCTCCACCGGCAGGTCGTCGAAGCGCTGGGCGAACTCCTCGAAGCGGGTCTTGCCCATGAGGAACAGGCACCCCTCGAAGCCCTTGGTGATGACGACCACCTCGCCAAGTTCCTCCCGCCAACGGGAAGGAAGGAAGACCCTCCCCTTGGTGTCCAAGGAGTGACGAAACTCGCCAAGCAGCACTGTTCCGCTCCACTCGCCTTCCGGTCTCAGCTTCGAGAGATGGCCTTCGGTGGGAGGTCCCCCACGACGCCCCACCCTACGCCACCATCCACCACCAGTCAACACTTTCGACAGCAAAAAGAGGCGTAGATAGGACTTACACGCGTGTAATTCGGGGCTCTGCTAAGCAGCGTCAATTGCTAAGCGAACTGATGTTCGATATCGGAGCAGCGTAGGGGGCAACCGCGACTCGAACGTAGTGAGCGGGTGATAATGCCGGATGCTCCGACGTCGGCTGGCAGCGGCCATCACCGCCACCGTGGTGGTGTGGCTGCCCGTGACCGCTGCGGCGGATGTGGATACCGGTGGGTACCCCAACGCCTCGATGCCCTGTGAATGGTTCCCCCAGGCGACGTCGGGGCCGCCCCACACCCAGTGGTGCCAGGACTTCGACTGGGGGCCGACCCCCTCCACGCTGTTCGCCGGCCAGGAGTCCGTCGACACGTCGTCGACGATCTCGCCGAGGGGATTCGGCTATCGCAACTGCACGGACTACGTGGCGGTCAAGCTCGGGTTCGACTCCCATACGATCCATGGCAACGCGTCGCAATGGAAGGACCAGGTCCCTCCGGTCAACGTCACCAATTACCCGACCATCGGATCGGTGGCCTGGTGGGGCAAGGAGGTGGACGGCGGGCTGGGGCATGTCGCGGTCGTCCTGTCCCTGAACCCCGACGGCAGTGCGTTGATCGGGGAGTACAACAACTACCTCGATGGCACCTACGACGCCAGGACGATCGCCCCCAATGGAGCGGACGCCTTCCTCCACGTCAAGGACGACGCCCTGCCCGGCGGCGTCGCCTTCGTGCCCGGCTACCACCCGCGACTTCCGGCTCCCTCCCCCACGGCGCCGGCCAAGCGCCCCGCGCCGCCGCCCGCACCCACGCCCGCTCCTCCGACCCCCGTGCGGAGCCCGTCCCCAACCCCCCCTAACCCCTCGCCGCCCGCCCCCGACCCGAAGGTCCTCGCCGCCGGGGCGCTCGCCGGTCTCGGTCCCTCCTTCGTGTCGTTCGAGCCGGCCAGGGTGATGCGGCCCAACGCGAGCCGCCTCGTCGAGGCCCGCATCAACCGGACCGACCAGCTTGCCGCCGCCCTCGACCAGCAGTTGGCCCCCTCGCGCACTCCCCCGCTGGCGAGCGGCAACCTCATGACGGTCACGCTCGAGGGTCCCGACTTCCGCATAGCCCCGACCACGCCTGCCGGCCAGTCGGTCGTCGGGAGCGGCGCCGCCGTCTGGCAGTGGACGGTCACGCCGCTGCGCCGGGGGACACGGGTGCTCACGCTCTGCTTCTCGGTCGACGTCAATACGGCGGACGGGCCGCAGCGGTCGTCCTCGACCTGCACGCTCAAGCGGCCGGTCCAGGTCACCGAGGTCCCGGTCCTTGCAAGCCTTGGGCTCACGCGTGCCAGCGCGCCGTGGGTCGTCGGCGTCGCCCTGGTAGTGGTCGTCGCTGCTGGCGGGACGGCGGTCGTGCGCCGCCGCCGCCACACCTCAGCGACCTGAGGCGGCCACGACCTCGCCGTAGCGGGCCCGGACGAGGGCCCGGTCCTCGTCCTCGGGGACTGCCTCTTCCACGGAGCGCAGGATCATGTCGGCCTGCCGGAGCAGGACCGCCCGCCGGCCAGGATCCGCCGTGTACTCCATCACCCGGGCGAGGGCTTCCACCTGGCGGATCGCCACCGCCGGCATGCCCCGGCCTGCCTGGCGGATCTTGTCGAAGGCGCGGTTGACCATCCGGGCATAGCTGGGGCCTGCCTCAATCAGCCGCACCCGCCCCGCCCGGTCCCTGTAGACCCCCTCGGCGAGGCGCCGGCCGGAGATCTTGCACAGCCCGTCGCAGAGCCAGTCGATGCAGGTGAGCGCGGTGAAGGTGTCGTTGACCGCCGGGGAGAGCGCCCGGATGGCAATCTCGACGAGCTGATCGATGGCGAAGACGGGGTCCTGGATGAGGGTGCGGTGCGGCCCGGTGACGTGCGCCCGCCCGAGGGCCTGGGCGACACGCCCCGCCGCCTCGCGCGGGTAGACGGTGGCCAGGGTGCGGCCGGCCACGACGAAGTGGCCCGGGCGGTGCGCGAGCAGGATAACCGCGTCGGCGTCGCCGGCGATGGCGGCGAGCTCTGCGTACCCAACGAACTGGAGGTAGCCACTGGTCGGTGCCGGGACCCGGACCCCCTGTTCGCGGATCTGGTCCGCCAGCCCGTCCACCACCTGCTGGTCATCGAGGGCCGGGGGACCGCCGGCCCCCAGGGGAAGTTCGGCGTCGATGGCCCGGCCCAGGTCTGCCGCGATGCCGGCGATCACCTCCGGGAGCTGGATCGACTTCGCGATGTGGTGGATGAAGTAGATGAGCACGAGCAGGTCGCCGAGCATCAACGCCAGCGCCACCGTGATCGAGATGTGGGGGACGAACTCGCCCCGTGGCCCGTTGGTGATCGAGCCGAGCGCGAGGAGGGCGTAGACGAAGGTCGCCACGAAGGCCCCGAGGGTGACCTGCGTGCCCACGTCCCGGATGAAGTTGCGCAGCATCCGCGGCCCGAACTGCTGGGACGCCAACGTCAGGGCGAGGATGGTGATGGAGAAGACGACGCCGACCACGGTGATCACCGCGGCGGCGATGCCGATCAGGACCTGCCGGCCGGCGTCGGCGCCCCCCGTCCGGATCCACCACGGGAGGGCCAGATCCCCGCGGTAGACCGCCTGGTCGAGGGCGTAGCTGAGGACGAACCCGCAGGCAGCGGCGGCAACGAGGACGGCCGGCAGGAACCACAGCGTGGTGCGGAGCGATTCCCGCCGCCACGTCGGCAGCCTTCTGCCCCGGGGCGGGCCCACCTGGTCGTGCTGCATCGGGAGCACCTCCGGTCGCGATGACACCATCGCCGACCAGACTTCCCGGCACACCTGCCCCCAGCATAGACGGGCGGGGGTAAGTCGGGTTTTCCGCATGGGAGCCATCCATGTGGGGCGCCGTCGCCACGGTGCGTGACGGCCACTACCATGAGGAACGCGCTTCTCAACATTCTTTGAGTATAAGGTGCTGTTCTACGCCACTTTATACTCAAACAATGTTCGGAGGCACCGACGATTCGGGTCGAAGCGGTCTCGCGATGCCGCCGTTGGCCGCCGGGCGCCCACGCTGAGTGAGCGCGAGGTCCTCGTCGAGTGGCCGGCCGGGACCGACCCGGCTTCCCGGTCGGGCGTGAGCGCGGCCTAGTCGTCCGGGCTGGTGCGCATGTCGTCGCTCCTCCTACGGGTGGGCACGGCGGCGGGGTGCCCAGAGCCCGCTCGAAGGCCTCCGCCACCGCCGGCGGAAGACGTAGTGTTCGCCGTCCCAGTCTTCGGTGACGTCCTGCCCGCACTGGCCGAGGCACCGTTCGACCTCGTGGCAGCCGCTCAGCAAGGTTGCCGCGGCGTCACGGAGGGCCTGGGACTTCTCCGCCACGTACTGGCGGCTGGGACGTCCCCCGTAGAGGGCCCGACGGATCTGGCCCAGAACGTCGTCACAGGAGGCAAACAGGTCCCGGATGTGCTCCCGGTACTCCCCGTAGAGACCAGGCGGCCGCGAGCCGCCGGTGAAAGATGTCGTCGTCATGGGCACGGCCCGCCTTTCTGTCACTTCGGGTGGCGTACGTTGACGGTTGTTGCGGGGTCTCGGGGGCCCCGGCAGGCTGAGCGCCGCGCCCAGGGCGCCCTTCCGTATCCGCGTGGGTCCTTGGCCCATATATTGTATCGAGTAGGTTGAGTTCGCAACATCCTTCGCTAAACACAGCCCAAGTCACGACACCCGTCGTATCGTCTACCTCGCTACAACAACCAGTTGGGGGGCCTGCGGATTGGACCAGCTTCGAGGTCGACCGGCGTATGTGCAGATTGGGGACGACATCCGAAGTCGCATCCTCGACGGCAGCCTCAGCGAAGGCGACAAGTTGCCATCCGAGACCGAACTCATGTCGGACTACGGCGTCTCCCGAATCGTCGTCCGCATGGCTGTCGAGGTGCTCGAAAGCGAAGGACTGGTCACGAAGCGACAGGGCAAGGGAACATTTGTCCGTCCCCTCAAACCTCTGTACCGACGGATCGTCGGCGACCTCTACTCTGACCGGTCTACGTCGGCTCCTGTTAGCTCCTCCACGCGGGCCGCTGGGCATGTTCCCGAGTCCGAGTACCAGACACGACGCACCACCTCGACCAAGGCGGTCGCCGCTCGTCTCAAGATCAAGCCGGGTAGCCCGGTCATGCGCACCAACTACCGCTTCTTCGCTGACGATGACCCTATCGTGCTCTCAACGTCCTACGAGCCCTTGGCCCTCACACGCAGCACGCCCATCGAGCAACCCGAAGCGAGCCCCACAACCGGAGTCATTGCACGCATGGATCTCATTGGCCAGCACATCACGCACGTGATCGAAGAAGTCATCGCCCGTGCAACAAGGCCCTACGAGTTTGACGCTCTCAACATGGCCTCAGGTGTACCTGTCTTCGCCATCGAGCGAACGTATTACGTCAACGACACGCCCGTTGAGACAGCCGACATCATCATCCCCGCCGACCGCTACATCCTCCACTACCGAATCCCCATCCCCGATCCCAAGAACACGTGACAACTTTGTTTGGTCGCTGACCCCCCCACTGGCGCACACCCCCCAGGGGGTGTTTGCCAGAGCCCCCAGGGCCTAGCGGCGTTGGGGCGCAGGGCGATCCGCGTGACGCTAGTCCGCGAAGGTGCTGCTCCTGGGCACCCGTCTGCACGTCGCGGGGGCCGTCGCCACACTGCGTGACGGACGGTACCATCAAGGAACGCCCTTCGCAGCATTCTTTGAGTATAAAGTGCTGTTGTACACCACTTTATACTCAAAAATGTTCGGACGCAACGACCATTCGAACGAAACCGTCTCTCGATGCCGCCGCTGGCCGCCGGACGACCACGTTCGGTGAGCGACGCACGGTGACTCGCTTGTCCAGGTGGGGAACGAATTGCTCAAACGTAGTACCATTGGGTTAGCCGGCTGGTCGGGGGGGCTAGTCCAAGCGGGGGGTTCCGGTTGCGCTGGGGGTGTTCGGTTGCATTGGCCGGGGCCATCCTTGCCGCCTCGGTCGTCCTTCCGGGCCGGCCCGTGCCCGCCCGGACCTTTTTGCCGCCCCAAGGCGAGACCCACCTGACCGAGTCCCAAGCGCTGGACTCCGCCCGAGGTGGGGCCGCGCTCCCGGCTGCCGCGCGGCTGATGGATTACCGCAGCGCGGCGGCGCTGCTGGGTGAGGGACCCGACCCGCGCCTGTCGCCGGTGGCGCCGGTCTGGGTGGTCACGGTCTACCAGCCCCGGCAGTACACGGTCATCCTCAACGGCGTCAACGGCTTGGTCATCGATTCGTGCATGGGGTGCCGCTCGCTCTGACCGCCAGGTCTCGCTCTGACCGCCAGGTCCCGTGGCCGGGTCCTGTGGCCAGGTCCTGTGGGGCCCCCCGGAATGAAACACCGGTCGTCCTTGTTGTTTATTTGCGCAAGTGCTACCTTCTTTTATTGCAGGGGTTTCATTGCGAGGAGGCGACCATGAGTGTTCCTGCGGTTGGCACCAGACCCGTCGCTGTCGTGACCGGGGCCTCGCAAGGGCTCGGTCTCGCCCTTGCGGAGGCGCTCGCCCGGGAGGGCTGGTCCCTCGTTATCGACGCCCGGCGGGGCGACCGGCTCGCCGCCGCGGCGTCCCGGCTGGCGGACCTGACCACGGTCGTTGCCATCCCCGGTGACGTCGCCGACGCTGCGCACCGGGCCGCGCTGGCCGGGGCTGCTGCGGACCTCGGTCCCGTCGCCCTGGTCGTGAACAACGCCAGCACCCTCGGCACCAGCCCCCTGCCGACCCTCCGGGACATCGACGCTGGCGTGCTCGCACGCATCTTCGATGTGAACGTCGTCGCACCCATCGCGCTCCTCCAGACCCTCGAGTCCAGCCTGGCGCCCGGGGCGACGATCGTGAACATCACGTCCGACGCCGGCGTGGAGGCGTACGAGGGATGGGGCGGCTACGGCGCGTCGAAGGCAGCCCTCGAGCACGCAAGCCGGGTGCTGGCGGCCGAGCGCCCCGACCTGCGCGTCCTCGTGGTCGATCCGGGCGACATGCGGACGGAGATGCACCAGGACGCCTTCCCCGGCGAGGACATCTCCGACCGGCCGGAGGCCGGGGCCAGTGTGCCGGGCCTGATGGCGCTGATCGGCGGCAACCAGCCGAGCGGGCGCTACCAGGCGCGGGCCGTCACCGAGGCCGTGACCGCACCATGAACGCCCTGGTCGAGCCCCCCACGATCGAAGCCGGCTTCGGGTTCGAGGTCGACGCTGCCCACGAGGCCCACGAACCACCGGAGGCCCGGGGTGTCCCCCGCGACGCCGTGCGATTGCTGGTGAGCCGGGGCGATGCCGACCCCGTCGACGCCACCTTCCGGGACCTTGGCCGGTTCCTCATCCCGGGTGACCTGCTGGTGGTCAACACGTCGGCAACGATCCCTGCCGCGCTCGACGGCCGGCTGCCCGACGGCGAGCCCGTGGTCGTCCACCTGTCGGGCACGTTGCCCGGCGACACCTGGCTGGTCGAGGCA
>DASPZW010000130.1:0-4150 GCA_035636055.1 Actinomycetota bacterium | reverse complement strand
GTTGGGTACCGGCGTCGAGCACGGGGGCGGGGCCGTCGGCTTGGGGGACCGTCACCCACAGGACCGTGTAGGCGAGGACACCGGCGCCCCCGCACAGGGCGAGCAGCACGAACGCCACGCGGATCAACGCCGGGTCGACCCGAAGCCGCTCCGCCAGGCCGCCCGCCACCCCGGCAACGACGCGGCGGTCGCGGCTGCGGGCGAGACCGAGGCCGAAAAAGCTGGGCCGGACGTCGTGCCGTTCCCTGCCGCGCAGCGTCGCCTCCTCGGCGTTCTCCATGCAGAGATGTTCGCGCACTGCCTGGGCGAAACCTATCGGGGCCTCCCCCCGGCCGGAGCGCCGAACCCGAGCGCCGGACCTCAGGGTCGTCTCAGGGTTTTTGCAGGGGCATGCCCGATGGTGTCGGAGCTCCAGCGGGCCGATGATCGGAGCATGAACCCCACGGACCACGCCACGCCCCACCCAGAGGAGGAACCCATGGAAAGCACCACGCAGACCCAGGCCGGTCCCCCGCCCCCGCCCTGGCAGCCCCCGCTCCCCGGGATGCGGCCCCCACTCGTGCGAAGCCGTACCGACCGCAAGCTCGCCGGCGTCGCCGGGGGCCTTGCCGCCCACCTCGGCGTCGATCCCCTCTGGCTCCGCATCGGGTTCGTCGTCCTCACGTTCGCAGGCGGCCTGGGCATCCTGCTGTACCTCATCGGCTGGGCCCTCATCCCGGAGGAGGGCCAGCAGGCGACGTTCGGCGACGGCCTCCTCGAGCGGCTCCGCCGTGCTCCCTCCTGGGTGCCGATCGTGCTCTTCGTCATCGCCGGCCTCGTGTTCTTCGGAAGGGCATGGGGGGGCCCGGTCTTCTGGGCTCTGGCCCTCATCGCCGCCGGCGTCTGGCTGTACCGCAACGATGCCCACCACCAGCCGCCGGCCAGCCCCCCGTTCGCCGGCCCCCCAGCGGGCACCATGCCGCCGGCTCCGACCGTCCCCTCGGCCACCGACACCCCCTCGGTGCCGGGGGGCGGTCCGGCCGCCGCCTGGCCCGGCTCTGTTCCTCCGCACGCCTACCCACCGCACCCCTATGCCTACGCCCCGCCTCCTGTCTTCGCCCCCCGGCCCCGCCGGCCCCGCTCCTACCTCGGGCGCTACACGATGGCCGCGATGCTCCTCGTCCTCGGCGTCACGGCAGCCCTGGACAACATCGGCGCCTTCCGCGTCCCCGCCCGGGCCTACCCGGCCCTTGCCCTGCTCGTCGTCGGGGCCGGCCTCGTTGTCGGGACCTTCTGGGGCCGCTCCCGTTCGCTCATCCTGATCGGGCTGCTGATCCTGCCCGTCGCCTTCGCCGCGAGCTTGCTGCGGGTCCCCATCAGCGGGGGAGCCGGGCAACGGGTCTACGTCCCCGCCACGCAGGCCGCCGTGAGCCCGGAGTACAACCTGGGAGCCGGCCAGGTCCGTCTCGACCTCACGCAGGTGCCGTGGGGGCCGCAACCGCTCACCACGCGAGTCAGGGTTGCCGCCGGCGAGATCGATGTCGTCGTCCCGGCCGACGTCACCGTCGACTTCCGGGCACACACCGGAGCAGGTGAGATCGACCTGCCGGGGGGCCGGATCCGCAACGGGCTCGACGTCACGTTCCGGGAGATCCTCACCGGCGACAACGCATCCGCACAGACGCCTCCCCGCCTCGTCCTCGACGCCGAGGCCTCGGTCGGTCAGATCCGCCTGATCCGCAATTTCGCACCGGCGGTGATCGCCCCAGCGGCGATCAGCCCGGCCGCGCCCGCCGTCACCGCCACCGCCCACTGACGCCGTATCCGACCACCCACCAGGAGGTTCCACCCATGCAGCCACACCGCTTCGACCCCGTCTCCCTGATCGCCGGGATGGCGTTCGGTGGCCTGAGCCTCGCCCTTCTGACCGGCCGGGTGACCCCCGGTGCGCGGCACCTGAACCTCGTCTGGGCGCTCGGCGCCGTCCTCCTCGGTCTGGCGCTCCTCTCCTCGGGCGTGCGCTCCCGTGAGAGCGGCAATGCCGAGGTGGGCGCCACGCCCGAGGTCCCGGCTCCATCTGGAACCGCGGCCCCGAACGAGGAAGAATAGAAGCGGCCACGTTGACGGTTACGGTTGCTCCGGATATGTTGCCGCATCCCCTCAACACGCGGGAAAACGACCAAGTGGATCGGATGTCCGGGCATGGGGTACGACGAGCTGACGCACAGCCTGACGGCGCTCTCGACACTGCTCCTCAAAGAGGAGACCCTCGAAAGCACCCTGGAGCGCGTCGCCCAACTTGCCGCCGACCTGCTCTTGGGTGCCGACGCGGCGAGCGTCACCAACGCGGACACCAAGGGGCCGTTCCGCACCGCATCGTCCACGCATGACGCCGTCGCCGATCTGGATGCAAGCCAGTACCGGCTGGGCGAAGGGCCGTGCCTCGCGGCCATCCGGGAGCGGCAGGTCTTCCAGATCGACTCGATGCGCGACGAGTCCCGCTGGGAGCGGTTCTGCGCGCTGGCCACCGAAGCCGGCATCGCCTCCGTCCTGGCCGTGCCCCTCGCCGTCCCCCTCGCGGGGGACTCGGTCCTCGGGGCCATCAACTTCTACGCCCGGCAGGCCAACGCCTTCAGTGACACCGACCGCAGCCTCGCAAGCCTCTTCTCGGCCCAGGCGGCGGTCGCCGCAGCCAACGCCGTCTCCTATGCAGACGCGCAGGCGGAGCGGGCGCTGCTCGCCCGCCGGCTCCAGGACGCGCTGCACTCCCGGGCGGTGATCGACCAGGCGGTCGGGATCCTGATGGAGCGGGAACGGCTCACGCCGGAGGACGCGTTCCAGATGCTTCGCTCGGCGTCGCAGAAGCTGAACGTCAAGCTTCGGGTCATCGCGGCGGAGATTGTCGAGTCGACCCGGGGGCCCCTTGGGGGCAGGGACTTCGACGCTGAATAGAGCTGAATAGAAGCGAATCCCCTCGCTGTGTGGCGGGCGATGGTGAGAGCGTAGAATCGCGAGAGCGGGATCCTTCGCTTCCCGCCGCGAAGCACAGTGATCGAAGCACAGTGATCGGATCGAGCGAACCCGTGACCCCAGGTACCTGGCGATGAGCCGCTCCGCATTCGGCACGAGCGGATTTCACGGCGCGCTCCTTCGCGTGGTCGAGACCGGCCCCAGGACGTTCCGCCTCGTCGGCGAACTCGACGTGTCCAGCACCGGGCCGCTCGCCGACCTTCTGGCGACCGACCTCGCCGGTCCCGGCGATCTCACGCTCGACCTGCGGGGGCTGACCTTCATGGACAGCGCGGGCATCCACCTGTTCATCAAGACCGCGACCGCCCTCACGGGCCGGGGGAACCTCCGCCTGCTCGAGCCCGCGAGCGGCATCGCCAGGGTTATCGAGACGACCGGCCTGGAGCGGCTCGAGAACCTGGTCGTCGTCGGCGCGGACGCCGGGCGGGGACCTGTCTAGATGGAGCGGGCTGCATGGGACTGTTGAAGCGATCGGATCGCCGGCTCAGATCGGGGGCCGGCGCGGATCGGGCGAGGACCGCCACCGGGCAGGTCCCGGGATGCCAGGCCATCGGCGAGTGCCAGCCCCGCCGGCGCGGGAGGTTCGCCGGCATCGTGGAGAGCATCAAGCTTGTCCCCCGGCCCGACACCCTCCGGTTGGAGGTCACGATCTCCGACGGCACGGGTGACCTCAGCGGCGTCTGGTTCGGTCACCACCCCATCGGTGGCCTCGACCTCGGGCAGCGGGTGGTCTTCGAAGGCATGGTGGGCAGCCCGGCCCCGGGCAAACTGGAGATCCTGCACCCGAGCTACCAGTTGCTCGGGATGCCGGGCGACAACTGAGAGCCGGGCGACAACTGAGAGCCGGGCGACCCACTCGGCGCCGTTTTTTCAAGGGGGTGTGCCGGGCGTGGGCGCAACGTGTCACGATCCCGCTTCGTTCTCACGGAGCGTGGTCTTCCAGGCTTCAGGGCGCCCACCCTAAGACCAGATCGTCCAGTTTCCCATGGGCCTGACTGTTTCTTTGAGTATGGAATGGCGTAGAGCGCCGCTTTGTACTCAAAGAATGCCAGCGGGTCGTCGCTCAGGCTGGGAAGCCACCACGCACAGTGGCGACGTCCGGGAATCAGTCAACGTGCCTCACGAACCCGCCCCTCGACCA
>DASPZW010000129.1:0-6277 GCA_035636055.1 Actinomycetota bacterium | reverse complement strand
GTTCGAGGGAGCGATGACCGGGGTCTTGTACTGGTCGGCCACCGGGTGTGCGCCGACCGCGGTGTTCGACAGTGTCGGGCCGATGATGCCGAGGACCTGGTCCGACTGGATGAGCGTCTGGAACTGCTGGGCGCCCTGGGTCTTGTCCGAGGCGTCGTCCACGACCTTGACGTTGATCTTGGCCCCGTTGATGCCGGTGCCGTTGAGCTCCTCCTCGGCGAGCGCCACCCCGTTGCGCTGCTGGGGACCGTAGATGCCCCCTGCCCCGGTCAGCGAGAGCACGGCACCGAGCTGGATCGTCTTGCCCGCGCTGTTGCCGGCGCTCGGCGACGACGTGGTGCCGGTGGACGTCTTGCTACTGCAGGCCGACAGCACGAGGGCCGAGGCGGCGACCACGGATGCCGCTTGCCGCCCGAGGCGGCGGACCCCCCCGTTCGTCCGGAACCGCAAGCCCCCCCGGGCCCGGTGGCGATCCATGGCGCGTATCGTAGAGACTTCCCCGCGCGGAAGTCCAGACGTGGTCCTCGGTACGGCTCCCTGCGACGCGCGTCAGGCGTCAGGCGTTCGGGCGGCGCCTGCCGGGGGGCGGCGTCTCGGTGCCCCCGCGCTGGCCCATTGGCGGCTTCGGGCGCGGCGGGCCGGCCGGGGCCTCCCGGGGGATCACGCCCCGCCGGCGTTGCATCGGGTTGCTCAGGTCTGCGGCGTCGGATGCAGCCACGGGGAAGGGGTTCTGGTAGGGCTTGGCGGGGGATGCCGGCGCTGGCGGCGAGAAGGACGATGCGGCTGGGGGGCGGGCCGAACCCGACGTGTCCCGCCGGACCATGCTGCCGAGCGAGCCCGTCGCGGCTGCCCGCTGGGGCAGGACCGGTTTCATGGGGTTCGACGGCACCTGGCGCCGGAGCTGGCTCTGCAGGCCGGACAGCCCGTCGGCGACCTTTCGGACGCGCTTGCCCAGGGCCACGAGTTCGTCGTTGGACATGGTGTCCATCCAGGAGTCGTCCGGGCGGACGGCGAGCTTCTTCAACTCTTCCACCTGCTGCAACAGCCGGTCAAGGTCGCTCATCGCCCCTCCACTCTACAACCTACCCTCCGAGATCCGGCCCGCACGCCAAAGCGCAGGATCGCTCCACACCTCGTTCAGGCGGGCGGCTCCTTCTCCAGGACGTACCGGCCGATGACAAGGGCGTCGAGCCCGGTCGAGAAGAAGGTCCGGAGGGCCTCCCCGGGCGAGCAGACGATGGGCTCCCCCTGGTCGTTGAAGGACGTGTTCAGCACCATCGGCACGCCCGTCTCCTGGTGGAACGCCTCGATCAACCGGCGGAACGGCGGGTTGGCGGCTTCGGTGACCGTCTGCAGGCGACCGGTCCCATCCACGTGCGTGATTGCCGGGACCTGGCTCCGGCGCTCGGGCCGGATGGGCAGGCAGAGCAGCATGAACGGCGACGGGGCGACGGGCTCGAACCAGTTCGGCGCCTCCTCGGCCAGCACCGAGGGGGCGAAGGGCCGGAACGGCTCCCGGTGCTTCACCTCGGCGTTGATGGTGTCCTTCATGTGGTCCGGCCGGGGGTCGGCGAGGATCGACCGGTTCCCGAGCGCCCGGGGGCCGGCCTCGGCCCTCCCCTGGAACCAGCCGGTGATGTTGCCCGCCGCAAGCAGGCGGGCGGCCTCACGGGAGGGGTCGGGCACCTCCCGGTAGGTGAGCTTGCGCTCTTCAAGCGCCCGCCGGATTGCCGAGGCGGAGAACTCCGGGCCGAGGTAGGCGTGCTCCATCTGCCAGCCACGGGGCTTGCCGGTCTCCTCGTGCCAGGCCAGCAGGGCGCCGCCGATGGCATTGCCGGCGTCGCCGCAGGGGGCGGGGATGTAGAGGTCCTTGAAGGGGCCGCCGGTGAGGAGGCGGGCGTTCATGACCGAGTTGAGGGCCACCCCGCCGGCCAGGCACAGCCCGAGGTCGGTGCCGCACTGGATGGCAGCTTCCTGGGCAAGGTTGAGGGCCGCCTCCTCGATGACCGCCTGGACGCCGTAGGCGACGTCCTCGTGGAGCCCGGTGATCGGCTCGTCGGGCCGGCGCGGGGGGCCGAAACGCTTGAGGAACCGCTGGGACACCCAGGCGTTGCCGTGTTCGGTGTGCCACCCCGCCCAGGACAGGTCGATGCGGAACCGGCCGTCGGGCCGGCACCGCACCATGCTGCGGAAGTCGTCGAGGTAGGTCGGCCGGCCGTAGGAGGCCAGGCCCATGACCTTGCCCTCGTCGTAGTTCGGCTTGAAGCCGAGCCACCACGTGACCGCCGAGTAGAGCTCGCCGAGGGAGTGGGGATTGCGGACCCGGGCGATCTCCCGCATCTGCGTGCCCTCGCACAGGTAGGCGGCGGTGGAGAGGTAGTCACCGCCGCGGTCGATGCTGAGAGCGACCGCCCGGTCGAACGGCGACGACAGGAACGCCGTCGCGGCGTGGGTGCGGTGGTGCTCGAGGAAGCGGATCCTCCCCTTGTAGCCCCAACGCGTGCGGAAGTCCCTCGCACGCCAGACGTGCCGGCCGTCGACGTAGGTCTGCTTGGCCCAGTGCTTGGCCGAGCGCGGCAGGTTGGGGAGGATGTCGAAGGCCATCCCCCGGGCATAGTCGAGGCCCGGGCGGTAGTCGAAGGTGACGAGGTCGATCTGCCCGATGCTCAGCCCGGCGGTGTCCAGGCACCACCGGATGGCCCGGTCGGGGAACTTCCAGGTGTGCTTCTCGCGGCTGAGCCGCTCCTCCTCCACGAACGCGACCACCTGGCCGTCGACCACGAGGGCCGCCGCGGTGTCGTGCGCGAGGCAGTTGATGCCGAGTACGTGCAAGCGAAAAGTCTCCCGGGCTCGTGAGGCTGCCCGGGCATTCTAGAGCGGGGTCAGCGCCGCTTCAGGACCGCCGGCATCGGGCCCTTCGGTCGCACGGTGATCCCGACGAACAGTGGCACCTGCCGCTGCGTGGTCTTCACCTCGTAGGCCCGCATGAGCATGGCGGTCACGATGACGCTCTCGAGCATCGAAAAGTACTGCCCGATGCACGCCCGGGGGCCACCGCCGAAGGGGAAGTAGGCATAGCGGTGCCGGGCCTTCTCCCGCTCGGGCGTGAACCGCTCCGGGTTGAAGCTGAGCGGGTCGTCCCAGAATTTCGGGTGGCGGTGAGTGGCGTAGGCACTGACGATAACCGCATACTCCGCCGGGATCGTGTAGCCGTCGGCTTCGAACGGGGCTTTGGACTGGCGCGGCATGCCATGCGCCGCCGGGTAGAGGCGCATCGCCTCCTTGACCACCATCGTCGTGTACTCGAGCGCCTGTACATCCGCCAGCGTCAAGGCGTTGCCAGCCCCCAGGACCCGGTCGACCTCGTCGTGCACCCGGCGTTGCACGTCGGGGTGATGGCCCAGCAGGTGAAGCGCGAACGTCAGTGTCGTGGCGGTCGTCTCGTGCCCGGCCAACAGGAACACGAGGGCCTGGTCACGGATCTCGACATCGCTGAGCCGCTCCCCTGTCTCCGGGTCGCTCGCCCCGATGAGCAAGCGGACGAGGTCTCTGCCGCCGTCGGGGTCGCGGCGGTGGCCGGCGATGAGGTCGTCCACCACCTTGTTGATGTCGTCCTGCATGGCGTGGGCCTTGCGGTTGCCGAGGGTGGGCCAGTTCTGCGGTGGCCGGAAGGGGTTGACCGACCGCTTGAACGCCCGCTCGCTCAGGTACGGCACCCGATCCTTGAAGACGGGCAGCATGTGGTCGACGTCGGCACCGAAGACCGCTTTGCCGACGACCCGCAGGGTCACCCGCGGCATCTCGGCCCCCAGGTCCACCGTCCCGCCGTCGGCGGACGGCCGCCAGCGGTCGACGACCTGGGCGCCCTCGTCCGCGATCATCGGGACGTAGTCGGCCACGGTCTTATGGGTGAACAGCGGCTGGACCTGGCGCTTCTGGCGCTTCCAGACGTCCCCCTCGGCGGTGAGGAGGCCGTTGCCGAGGACCTCCCGGAGCTCTGTGTAGGCCTCGTCGCCCTTGTAGAAGTTGTCGGCGCCGGTGGCGAGCACGTACTGCACCATGTCGGGGTGGTAGAGGAAGACGGCCTCGCGGTGGTACTTGCCCGGGGCGCCGGCGAAGCGCACCACGTCGCCGAACTCCAGCATCGCTCGGTACGTGGTGCCGAGCAGGTCCTTCTTCAACTCCAGCAGCGGCCCGAGCACCGGCAGGCCCTTCGGTCCTGGGGGGAGCGTTGCGCTGGGGGTTCCAGGGGTTCCAGCGGTTCCAGGCTGGGGGA
Organism: Actinomycetota bacterium; assembly: GCA_035636055.1. Classification (GTDB taxonomy): domain Bacteria; phylum Actinomycetota; class CADDZG01; order JAHWKV01; family JAOPZY01; genus JAOPZY01. The sequence continues at coordinate 2,001 of DASPZW010000129.1, read as the reverse complement.
TCCGGGACTCAACGGACATTCTTGGCCTCCTCAACACCTTGGATTTTCGATGGTGACCTGCACGGTCGAATGCTACATAGAACGGTGTCATCATAATCCCCGGACGCTGGCGAAGCAACCGCAGGAAGGCGAATTCGGCATAGCCGAGTTAAGATTTAGGTATGCCAAAACTTGAAGCTGGGCACCGCCGAACATCTGCAGCACAAGAGGACTACCTCAAGGCGCTCTTCCGGCTCGCCGGGAGGGACGAGGTCGTGGTACCCAACTCCGCCCTCGCCGAGGAGATGGGCGTCAGCCCGGGGTCGGTGAGCGAGATGCTCGGCAAGCTCGCCACGCTGAAGCTCATCGTCCACGACCCCTACCGGGGGGCACGCCTGACGGCGGCCGGGCTCAAGGTCGCCGTCGAGATGATCCGACACCACCGCCTCATCGAGACGTACCTCGTGCAGGCGCTCGGCTACGGGTGGGACGAGGTCCACGAGGAGGCCGACCGCCTCGAGCACTCCATCTCCGAGTTGCTGGAGGAGCGGATGTGGCAGGCGCTCGGCCGGCCCGCCTTTGACCCCCACGGTGACCCCATCCCCGCTCCCGACGGGACGCTGGTCGAGCACCCGACCCTGCCCCTGCAGTCGGCCCCGGCCGGCAGCGAGGTCGTCATCAGCCGCATCTCCGACCGCGACCCCGCCAAGTTGCGGGCCGTCGAACGGCTCGGCCTGACACCCGGGCGGCGGGTGCTCGTGGTCGAGCAGAGCGTCTGGGAGGGCCCGATCGTCGTCTCGCTCGACGGTTCGCCCATCTCGGTGCCCCTGGGACTGGCGCGCGCCATCCGGGTCGAGGACATCCGGGTCGAGGACGGGGGCAGGCACCCGCCGGCATGAGAGAGCTCGAGCGGGCGAGCGAGACCCCCACCGAGGAAGCCGCGGCCCTCGGGCTCCCGGTCCGGGCTGGGCACACCACGGTCAAGCGCCTGAAGGGCGTCTGGCCGTTCCTCGGCCCCGCCTTCGTCGCCAGCGTCGCCTACATCGACCCCGGCAACTTCGCCACCAACATCGCCGGCGGTTCCGAGTTCGGCTACCGGCTGCTCTGGGTGGTCCTCACCGCCAACCTGCTCGCCATCCTCATCCAGACGCTGTCCGCGAAGTTGGGCATCGCCACGGGGCGAGGACTGGCCCGCGTCTGCCGGGACGAGTTCTCCAAGCCCGTGTCGATCGGCTTGTGGGTGATTGCCGAGATCGTGGCCATGGCAACCGACCTCGCCGAGGTCCTGGGGGCCGCTATCGGCTTCAACCTGCTCTTCGGCCTGGGGCTGCTGCCCGCGGCGCTGCTCACTGGTCTGTTTGCATTCGGGGTCCTCTACCTGCACCGGTACGGCCACCGGCCGATCGAGTACGTGATCATGGCCCTGGTCGGCGTCGTTGGTCTCTGCTACACGATCGAGATCTTCCTGACCCACCCGCCCGCCGGCCCGATCCTGCACGGGATGTTCACCCCCTACGCCAAGGGCCACGCGCTCTACCTGGCCATCGGCATCCTCGGCGCCACGGTCATGCCGCACGTCGTCTTCCTGCACTCGGAACTGACGAAGTCCCGCATACCCCACCACGACGACGCACAGGCCCGTCGCCTGTTCCGCTTCGAGGTGCTCGACGTGGCGATCGCCATGAACGGTGCCTGGTTCGTGAACTCGGCGATGCTGATCATGGCCGCCGCCGTGTTCTGGGCCCATGGGCTGCACGTGTCCTCGCTCCAGGACGCGGCCAAGACCCTCGTTCCGATCGCCGGTCCGCTGGCGGGCCTGGTGTTCGGCATCTCGCTGCTGGCCTCCGGCCTCTCCTCGTCCACGGTGGGCACGATGGCGGGCCAGGCGATCATGGAGGGCTTCGTCGGCTACCGGATGCCCCTGTTCGTCCGCCGGGGCGTCAGCCTGCTGCCGGCGATCGTCGTCATCGCCATCGGCCTCGATCCCCTGAGGATCCTGGTGCTGTCCCAGGTCTTCCTGAG
>DASPZW010000128.1:0-8846 GCA_035636055.1 Actinomycetota bacterium | reverse complement strand
CGCCCCGTACCCGGCCTGCCGCAGCATCAGGCGCAGCCCCTCGTCGGAGCGGGCATCGAGCAGCCGCCCCAGCCAGCCCGCCGCGGCCAGGACCAGCGGGCCGAAGAGCCGCCGGAACGTGCCGCCCGACAGCCAAGCGTCCTCCCCTGCCAGGGCGGGCACGTCGGCGCTCCGGCCCAGCCTCGATCGGGGGATGAGGGTGTAGGGCCGGACCCGCGAAGCAAGCCGGGGAGTCGGCCGGACCACGAGCCCCGAGGCGGCGGCAGCCGTGACGCCGAACAGGATCGCCGCCAGGGCGGCCTTGCCGTCCGGCACCAGCCCGCTCACCGCGGCACCGTCGGGGAGGCGAACACCCGCTCTTCCGCCGGGTCGCGGGAGAGTCGCTCCACGATCATGATGCCGGCGAGGCTGATCACGGCAGCGATCACGATCACGACGACGCCCGCCGCGGTCTTGTAGAAGTCCCGGATCGGTCCCGGCGTCGCGCACAGCATGACGAGGACGAACCACGGCAGGGCGAACACCGCCCGGCTGTTGATCTTCGGCTCGAGGCGGTCGGAGGCGATCTCCTCCATCGTCTTCAGGTCCCGGCTCGTGGCATCCGCGAGGTCACGCAGCACGTCGGTGACGATCCGGCCCCCCCGCTCGTGGGCCAGGAGCAGGATCTCGATCACCCGGTCAGACGTCGGGTCTGCGAGCTGGCCCTTCACGATCTCGAGGGCCGCGGGCACGCCCACCATCCTGGCCCCAACGGCGAAGCGCTCGAAGGCGAGGCGGAGCGGCTCCGGCCCGTTGACCGCCAGGCTGGCGATCGATTGGTTCAGGGACATCCCCGACTGGATGCCGCCGATGACGTGGCGGATCCCATCCGGCCACGCCTGCTGGAGCTCCGAGAGCCGTTGCACCCTGCGGTGACCAAAGAAGGCGTGGGGGGCGAACCCCACGGCCGCCCCCGGCACGACGGCCACCACCGGGCTGCCCGTGACGAGGGCGACGAGCGCGAACGTGACCGTCCCCGCCGCCAGGGAACCGGCAACGAACTGTGCCGCCGTCAGTTCGGTTCCCGCCTGCAGCAGCCACACCTGTCGCTCGATGCGGGCCCGGCGCGGCGGGGAGACCCGGGTCCGGACCCGGGGCAGGTAGCCGGTGAGCAGGCCCACGGCGAGATAGGCGACCACCCCCACCGCGAGGGAGGCGAGCAGGGTCATCGCCGGGCTCCGCTCACGCGGGAACCGCCCGTCGCCACGGTGTCGGGGGAGCCGGGGAAGGGCGCCGAGACCCTCCCATCGAGGATGGCGGCCATGGTGGCGCCCTCGGGCAGGGATCGCTCGATGAGGTCCACTTCCGGTGGGTAGGCCCCGGTCCACACCAGCGGCTTACCGATGGCCTCCCGCACGAAGATGGGCTCCGTCGAGAAGTCGTCGGTCATCGCCGGCACGACCGCGAGCACCTCCATCACCTGGCGGCGAACCTCCTCGTCGGGCCCGACCCGGTTGACATCGTCGCGGTCGAGGTGCACGACGAAGTCGATGGCTGACGAGAAGACCTTGCGGACGATGGACTCGCCGACGTTTTCGCCCGCCATGATCGCCGCGTTGACCAGGGCGGTCAGCGCCTCCCGGGCCGAGTTCGCGTGGACCGTGCAGAGGAAGCCGCACCCGGCGTTGACGGCCCGGGTCAGCTCGAAGGCCTCGGCCCCCCGCACCTCCCCCACCACGATGAGGTCCGGGCGCATGGAGAGCAGGAACTTCACCAGGTCGCGCAGCGAGATCTCGCCGCTGCCGTCGAGGGCCGGTGGGCGGGCCTCGTAGTACGAGCCGTGGGTGATGGGGGCCGACAGCTCCCGGATCTCCTCGGCGCAGCGGATGCAGTGGTTGGCCGGGCTGGCCGCCAGCAGGGCGGAGAGCAGCGAGGTCTTCCCCGACCCGGGCGGACCCGAGACGATCAGGCTGCGCCGTGCCTGCATGATCGCCCACAGGAACGACGCCGCGGCAGCCGAGAGCGAGTCCCGCTCCAGCAGGTACGGCAGGCTCTCCTTGCGAAGCGTGTACTTGCGCAGCGTTGCCGAGAGCCGGTCGGCCACCGGCGGGATGGCGGCCGAGAGCCGGGCCAGCCCTTCGAGCACCCGGGCCTGGACCAGGGGCGACTTGGCGTCGAGGTGGCGCTGGGTCTGGGAGAGGAGCTGGTCGATGACCTGGCGGTTCTCGGCTTCGGTCGTCGGCGCCGCCAGGCCCCGGAGCCGCCCGCCCTGGTCGAGGTAAAGGACCCGGTCGCCCTCGATGAAGATCTCCTCGACGTCTCCCCGGGCGAACAGCGACGACAGGGGGCCGAAGTCGCAGATGGCCTGGGTGACCCGCCCGACCATCGCAGCGGGGTCGGAGAGGGCCATGCCCCCACCCGCCAGCGTCCCGGCATGAGCGGCCCGTTGGTAGGCCTCGACGGCCTTGACCACCAGCGCCCGCACCGCCTCCGTGTCGCTCCGGGGGTCGAGCTTCGCCTCCTCGACGCCCTCCAGCACTGCCCGCCGGATCGAGGCGTAGGCGTCGGGCGGGGAATTCATGCCAGGTCCACCAGGAGGCGCTCCTCCGCGAGCACTGTCTACATCGAACGGTGCCGATACGCGTTGTTATGCTCTACGAGCCGGATGATACATGATCCGCGTTTGGGACGACTGAGCCGCCGAGCAACTTTGAGCCACAACGTGCAGAAATGAGCGGTTAAAGGCGGTTAGGGGGGTCCAGGGGGGAGTAGCAGCCCGGCGGAGCGTAGCGGAGCCGGATGAGCTGCGAATCCCCCCTGGCTCGTGGGACGCTCCGAAGGAGCGGGCCACGAGAGGAAAAGCCAGGGGTCCAGGGGGGTTCAGCCCGCTTCCGTCGCCTTCCGGCGGCGCCACGGGCCGGCCGTCGCTGCCCGGTGACTCCCGGAGCCGGGCCCCCGGGAGCCCCGTGGGAGAGCTGCGGCGGCGAGGGCTTCGACCCCCTTCGTGAACGGCCCGGCGGCGACCAGCTCTCCCCGCCAGGCAGCCTTCTCGACCGCCTCGTCGTACGGGATGAGGTGCAGGGAGGCCGGGGCGAAGTTGCGCAGGATCTCGGCCTCCACCTCCGACCGGACGAAGCGGTTCGGCGGCACCTTGTTGATGGCGAGGTGGATCGGCTTGCCGGGCGCCAGGGCGACCACATCCGCGATCCAGGACACGAGCCTCGCCACCCCCACCGGCGTCGCCACCCCCACGCCGACGATCACATCGGCGCAGGAGAGCACCTCGCGGGTGACGCCGTAGCGGTCGGCAGCTCCGAGCCGGGCCAGGTCCTCGGTGAAGGCGCCGACGTTGACGATCACGTGGTCCCGCAGGCTGCGCAGGTCCGCCGCCACCTCCGCCGCCTCCTCCGGCCGGACATGGGGCCAGTCGGCTGGGTTGGCGAGGCCGGCGAGCAGCTCGAAGCCGCCGCCTGCCACGGGCATGAGGGCCTCGTGCAGGCGTCCCGCTCCGTGGAACAGCGCGTCGATCGCGGTCCGGACGTTGGGGATCGGCGGCAGGTCGAGGCGCTGGGCGAGCGAGGGGGCCACCTCGTCGGCGTCGACGAGGAGGGAGGTCTCGCCCCGCCGCCGCCCCGCCCGGGCAAGCTCGATCGCCACCTCGGTGGCGCCGCAACCGCCGGGCGGCCCACCGACGGCACAGAGGCATCCCCGGAGCCGCCGCGTGGGGAGGGGCACTGCCGGAGGCTGCCCGGTCTCCCCGCTGGGGCCGAGTTGGGCGGCCATGGCGGCAAGCTCGATGTCGAGCCCCGCCGCCTCGCCCGCCGCGGGCAGGAGCCGGCCGATCTTGCGGACGAAGTCCTCCGCGGGGGCCGTTGCCTCGATGACGTCGTCCACGCCAAGCTCCAGCAGGCGCTCCTCGCCGGTAGGCTCGTCCGCGTCGAACACACCGAGGATCCGCCGACCCCGCTGGCGCAGTTCCTTCACGAAACGGGCGTCGAGGAACGACGTGACGTCCTCGGCGATGAGGACGTCGTAGTCCTCCTCCAGGCACACCCGGCGGTCGACCACCCGCAGCCGGACGCGGCCCCCGCCGTGGTCGGTGACGTGGCGCACGACCCGGTTGGCCCACTCCCGGGGCGAGTAGACGACGGCGAGCTCCGGCTCGGCCACCCCCATGCCGGTCCTGCCTATCCCACGCCCGAGGTACCGGTCACCCGGATGACGAACTTCCCCCCGCTGGTGGCCGCCAGGATCAGGCCGGCGGTGGCCGGATCGGGGACGGCAACGTCGATGCGGACCGTGGTGGCGGCCCCGAGCGAATGGTCGGCAGCGACCTCCGGCGTCTTCAGCACCACCAGCCCAGGCACATAGACGGGTTGCCCGGCCTGGCTGACGGCGACCAGGTCGATCTTCATGCCCCGGACGAGGGCCGAGGGCCCCCCGGGGATGGTCTGGGGATCGACGGCGATGGCCATCTGCGGCGGTGGCGGCGTTGCCAGGGTGAACTGCTGCCCGGCGACCAACTGGCCCTTGGCGATGTCGACGGTCGCGACGCGCCCGGTGATCCCCGGCAGGTCCTTGCGCCGCAGGATCCCGGTGAGCGCCGAGTCGGAGGCCCTGACGTCGGTCGTCGCGAACCGCGAGGGGTCCACGGTCTGCCCCGCACGGATAGGACTGGCCGCCACGACCACCTCGGTCCCTTTGCCACCGGCCTGGCGCAGCACCGCATAGGTCAGCACCGTCGCGAGGAGCCCGGCCACGATCATCACGACGTGCCCCGTGGACACCCGCCGGCGGGGATTCTGCAGTGGTGGTCTGAGGCCCGGGCCGGCAATGCCCTGCTCCGATTGCTCAGTACGGGCCATTTGCAGCCTCCGTCCCTGTCCAAATGTCCTTGCACACGCCAAGCCGTTGGGCTAGCATCTTAGAAGATCGTACTGATAAATAGTAGGGGTCAGTGCTGGTCTGCAACTCAATAGAGTGTCTCTAGCGGCTCAGAGGGAGGTACTGAGTATGTCCGTGCAATCCAACGACCTTCCCACGAGGGCTCGCGCCGAAGATTACCCACTCGTCATGGACGTTCCACTGGTGGCGGAGATGTTGCTGACCGATGCCAACCAGGTCCGCAAGTGGGCGAATGCCGGCCTGATTCCGTGTCACCGCGTTCCCGGGACGCGCAAGTACCGCTTCCTGCGGGACGAGATCCTCGGCTGGCTGAAGGAGCTTCCCAGCGCCTCCGCCGACGACGAGGTCGAGGAGAGCGCCTCCGCCACGACCTAGCAGCCCCGGTCGGGCTGGCAGACCCGGTCGGCCCGGAGATCCCCTTTCGGATCCCGGGTCCTGACGAACGCCAAGGACTGCAGCGGGAGGAACCACTCCGGCCCCACCTCCTCTCCGATCGCGACGTGGTCGCAGCCGACGAGGGCGACGGGGCCGATGATGGGCTCGTCGGATCCCGCCATCCCCACCTCAATGGGCTGGCCGGAGAGCTGCAGTTCGAGCAGGCGCGCACGGAAGCTGGCGGCGCCGCCGAGGGACCGCTGCCCGCCCGACCGGGCGCGCTTCAGAACTCGCATCCGCCGGACCGACTTCAGGTTGACGTCGACCCGCCAGGAGCCGACCTGGACGGTGACGAGATCGGCCCCCACTCCCATGACCGGGCCGACGAAGATGCGCTCCCCCACGTCGACGGCGACGGTGTCCCCGTGGGCCATCAGCTCCCGGGCGACGTCGGACAGGTCTCGGTGCATGGCGGCGGAGATGGCCGCCTCACGTTCGGCTTCCTCGGCCTCCAGCCGGATCTCGGAGCGGATCGCGGCGGCGACGTCCTCCAGATCACGCCGCATTGATTCCATCAGCGCCTCAAATGCCTCACACCGGGGCCCCGACTCTAGCATTTTGAGGGCGTGGGGTTCCGCCGACGTTTGGTGGAATTGCGTTCGCTACCAGGCCGTCGCAGAATCCGTCACAGGACCTCCAGGGCCGCGAACGATCGGGTTTCGACTGGCACTCGTCGGTCCCTGACAGCCTCTGGCCTCGTCGCCGGCTCCGAGGGAGAGTGAAGATTGTTCCAAAAGGTGCGGCATGCGCCCTTTTTGGAACAAACTAGGCCCCTCAGCCCCCGGCGGACTCCACCTCGCTCCCTTGCTGCAGGTCCTAGGCGGGCTCGCCATTTTGCAACAGCCTGCTACGAACGAAAAAACGCCAACCTTCGGGCGACCTACTGACTGGTGGCGGCCTCGTACTGCTTGCCGGCGTGGTACGAGGATCGCACCAGGGGGCCGGACTCGACCCAGGCGAAGCCAAGCTCCTTGCCGACGCGGGCGTACTCGGCGAACTCGTCGGGATGGACCCAGCGGTGCACGGGCACGTGGTGGTCTGCGGATGGCGAGAGGTACTGGCCGATCGTCATGAGGTCGACGCCAACGGCTCGGAGGTCGCCGAGGGTCTCGACCACCTCGTCGAACGTCTCCCCCATCCCGACGATGATGTTGGACTTCGTCGGGATCCGTGGCTTGAGGGCCTTCGCCTGGCGGAGCACGTCGAGGGACCGGTCGTAGCGGAAGCCCGGGCGGATCGTGCGGTGCATCCGGCGGGGGGTCTCCAGGTTGTGAGCGAAGACGTCGGGCTCGGCCCCCATGACGATGGCGATCGCCTCGGGATCGGCCTTCAGGTCGCCGGTCAGGACCTCCACCCGGCACTCCGGCACCCGTTCCCGGATGGCGGCGATCGTCGCCGCCCAGATGCGGGCGACGGCCTGGGGCGGGGCGTCGTCACGCTCGACGCCGGTCACGACGGCGAACCGGAGCCCCATCCGCTCGACGGCCTCCGCCACCCGGACGGGCTCGTCGGGGTCGAGGGGCTCGGGCCGGCCGGTGGAAATGTCGCAGAACCCGCAGCGGCGCGTGCAGAGGCGGCCCAGGATGAGGAACGTGGCCTCCCGGGCTTCCCAGCACTCGTAGACGTTGGGGCAGGAGGCCTCCTCGCAGACCGTGTGCAGGTTCAGCCCGCGGACGAGGCCTTTCAGGTCGAGGTAGTTCGGCCCGGTCCGGAGCCGGTTGCGCAGCCACGGCGGGCGAGGAGGCCGGCGCGGCCCATCGCCGAGCTCGTCGCGCGTGGGGATCGACGATCCCAGGAACACTTGGGGCACACGGCCACCTTACCGGTCGGTGCTGCATACTGCTTCTGCCCCAGCGGGCTCAAGGAGGTTGTATGCCACGCGCCGAGAACATGGTCGTCATCGCCGCCCCCATCGCGGCGGTCTTCGCCTTCATCGCCGACGGGACCAACAACCCCAGGTGGCGGCCCGGGGTCATGGACATCACGCCGCCTGCCCGGGGGCCGTGCGAGGGCGCCGTCTACGGCCAGGGCCTCCGGGGGCCGAAGGGGCAGCGCATGGAGGGGGACTACCGGATCACGGAGTACCAGCCGCCGAAGCGGCTCGCATTCGAGGTGATCGCCGGCCCGGCCCGCCCGACCGGTGCCTTCGACCTTGAGGAGCCCGTTGCCGGCGCCACGACGGTCAGGTTCAGCCTCGACCTGCAAGGCAAGGGGCTGATGAAGATCCCCATGAAGTTCGCCGGCGGTGTGATCGAGCGCCAGATGCAGGCGGAGGTCGCGAGCCTGTCCCGCCTGAAGAGCGAGCTGGAGGCCGGACCGGACGAAGCCCAGCAGGAGGCCCCCCACGAAGAGGAAGACGTCCTTGCCGCCGAGGCCGCCATGGAGAACGAAGGGGGACGCCCCGCCCCGTCAGGTGCGGGGCCTCAGTAGCGGGCCAGCTCCAGCATCGAGGCGTAGATCTGGTCGGGCGTCGGCAGGAAGAAGTCCTCCATCACCTTCGAGTACGGCGTGCTCGGCACGTCCGGTCCCCCGATGCGCACGACCGGGGCGTCCAGGTCGTAGAAGAGCTCCTCGCCGATGCGGGCGCTGATCTCGGCCCCCACGCCGAGGGTCCGGTTGTCCTCGTACACGATCATTGCCTTCGCCGTCTTGGTCACCGACTCGAAGATGGCCGGCCAGTCCATGGGGGCGACGCTGCGGGGGTCGAGCACCTCCGCCCGGAGCCCCTCCTCGGTGGCCAGCCGCTCCGCCGCGGCGAGGCAGTGGTGCAGCATGAGCCCGTACGAGATGACGGTGAGGCAGTCGCCCTCCCGCTTGATCTCGGCCTTGCCGATGGGGATGTCGTAGTCCTCGTCGGGGACCTCGCCCTGGATCAGCCGGTAGCACTTCTTGTGCTCGAAGTAGAGCACGGGATCCGGGTCGTAGAGCGCGGATCGCATGAGGCCCTTGGCGTCGTACGGCGTGGACGGCATGACGATCTTCAGCCCCGGCACATGGGCGAACAACGCCTCCACCGACTGCGAGTGGTACAGGCCCCCGTGCACCCCGGCCCCGTAGGGGGCCCGGATGACGATGGGGCAGTTGAAGTCACCGTTGGAGCGGTACCGCAGCCGGGCGGCCTCCTGGACGATCTGGTTGAAGGCCGGGTGGATGAAGTCGGCGAACTGGATCTCGATGATCGGCAGCAGCCCGCCCATGGCCATCCCGATGCCGTGGCCCACGATCGACGACTCGGCCAGCGGCGTGTCGATCACCCGCTCCTCGCCGAACTTCTCGAGGAACCCCTCCGTCGCCCGGAACACCCCGCCGCGGGTAGCCACGTCCTCCCCGATGATCAGCACGCGCTCGTCGGCTGCCATGAGGTCCCACATGGTGTCGTGGATGGATTTGATCAGGCTCTTCTTCGTCATGGCCGCTCCGCCCTCCTGGGCCGTCTCCCCTACTCCGCGAACACGTGCCGCAGGGCATCTTCGGCCACGGGGTACGGGGCTTTGTCCACGTACGCAACCGCGTCGGCCAGGTCGGCC
>DASPZW010000127.1:0-2505 GCA_035636055.1 Actinomycetota bacterium | reverse complement strand
GAGCTGTGCAGCCTCGCCCTGGATGACCTGCACTTCGACCACGGGGCGCTGGGCAAGATCCACGTCCGCATGGGGAAGGGATCGAGAGGATCCGGGCCGAGGGAGCGCCTCGTCCCCATGCTGGGCGACGCCCGCCACCTCCTCGTCTGGTGGGTGCAGGAGGTCCGCGGCGAGTTCAGCGACGACTGGGATCTCCCCCGCGCGCCTCTGTTTCCCTCGGAACGGGGAGGACCAATCGGAGGCGAGAGCTTCTCGGCAGCACTCCATGACGCAGCCACACGGCATCTCAGGGGCCCGGTGACGATCCTCACGCCGCACGTGCTGCGCCACGCCTGCGCCTCCCGCCTCTATGGCGAGGGCGTCGGTCTTGTCGCCATCCAGCAACTCCTGGGGCATCGCTGGTTGTCGACCACGATGGGCTACGTGCACGTCGCCAGGGACTGCATCGAGGCGGAGTACAAAAAAGCGGCCGAGCGGGCAAGCACCCGGTTCAAGGAGGGCTGAGATGGAATGGAACCTTCGAATGGCAGCCGCCCAGCGCGGCATCTGGCGGGCAAACGAGCTGCGCCGGCTGCTCGCCGAGGGCGGGCTGCAGATCTCGTCGGGCAAGATGTCGTACCTGTGGTCTGGGAAGCCGATCTCCCTTCGGCTCGACGACCTCGACGTCATCTGCTCGGTGCTCGACTGCGAGCCCAGCGAGCTCCTCAGCCGCAGCCGGCGGGCGGTGAAGCCACCGGCCGAAGCAACCGCCGAGGTGGCGCCCTCCCCGACGATTCGCCCCTCGCGACGGCGGGGCAGCCGCTCCCAGCCACCTGTGTGAGCGCGGGCACATCCCCGGCTGCACCGCCTGCGGGGTCGATCCCTCCCCGCCCGCCCCGCCGTGCGGGCGCTGCGCTGCCAGACGGGTCCATTCACCCAGGGCGTGTGCCCACTGCCGTCCCTACCCGTCGCCGCTCCCCCAGAGCGTGTCCGCTCTGCGGAGGCGTCGTCACAGTCCACGTTCGCGGCAGGTGCCAAGCCTGCGACCGGAGGATCCGCGACTCCGCGCCGGCCGGGTCGTGCTCTGACTGCCTGTGTTGGACGAGCCAACTCCTCGGAGGCCGATGCCAGGCCTGCCGAGACTTCCGGCGGACGAACAACCTGGGCCGCTGCCGGTGCTGCTCCCGCGACCTTCCGATCGGCCGGGGGGGCCGCTGCCGGTTGTGCCGGTCGGCCAGGGAGGAAGGCGGCGTGACCGACGCCGTGTGCGCGGAGTGCCTGCTTCCCACCCCATACGGCGAGCTCTGCGCCAACTGCAGGTCGTTCAAGCACAACAACCCCACCGCCCGGTGCACCGGCTGCGGCCGCCGCACCGTCGTCGGAAGGAGGAGTCGGTGTCGTCGCTGCATCGTGGTCGCAACCACTCTTGCTCAGGAGCAGGCCGTGGCCCTCGAGCCGGTGGGAGTGCAACTCTTCTTCAGCGGAATCGGGCTGTTCCGCCCGGCAAATGTTTCGAGGACCCCCCATCAGCCGGCGCCCCCTGCCGAGGACGGACCCCGAGGCTCGCCGAAGCCGCGCGCGGTCTACCACCCCGGCCAGCTGAAGCTCCTGACCGCACCCGCTGACCTCCGCCGGGCGCGCATCGGCAGACCCACCAAGACCGAGGACCCCAGCGTCGCTTCGCTCCTTGCGGCTGCCAACCAGTTCGGCGAGGCTCGGGGGTGGGGACCCACGACGCTGCGCCGCATCCGCAACCAGCTCCGCCTTCTCCTGGCCCTGCAGGAGCCGGGCGAGGTCGAGCCCGACACCGTCGCCGGGCTGGCCGGCGCCAGGAGGATCGCCGAGTTCCTCGCCGACCACGGGCTGATCCAGATCGACACCGAGGCACCCTTCGACCGGTGGGTCGCCGCACACCTTGCCCCGCTGCCGGCCGGGATCCGCTCCGAAGCCTGGGGCTGGGTCGAGGTGCTGCGCGGCCGGACCAACCGCGGAGGCCGCGCCCGGGACATCCTCACCATTCAGGCATACCTGAGGCAGCTGCTCCCGGCGCTCGCCACATGGTCCGGGGGATACGAATCGCTCCGGCAGGTGACGAGCGAGGACATCGTCGCCCAGCTCGAGAGCCTCCAGGGCTCGCTCCGCCGCCTGGCGACCTCGGCCATGCGATCGCTGTTCCAAACCCTGAAGGCTCAGCGGACGATCTTTGCCGATCCCACCGTCGGAATGGGCCCCCTCTCGCTCCCGCCCACGCCGGTGCTCCCCGTCGAAGCCGAGATCCGAGCCGCTCTCCTGGCCCAGACCGACAGCCCTGCCACGGGCCTTGTCGTGCTGCTCGCTGGCGTGCATACCTCTCGCAGCGGCGAGATCTGCCGGCTGAGCCTGGATGCGGTCGACCTCGCCGGCAGCAAACTCGTGATGAAGGGTGGCCCTCGCCCTCTCGACGGGCTGACCGCCGGATACCTCGGGGCATGGCTCGAGCACCGGCGCAGACGCTGGCCGGCGACCGCCAACCCATACCTGCTCGTC
>DASPZW010000126.1:0-3806 GCA_035636055.1 Actinomycetota bacterium | reverse complement strand
GTCTTGACCTTCGCCCGCGCCCGGGCCGCCCGGCCCAGCGCCACCAGACGGCGAGCGAGCCGCATCCGGTCGATGAGACCCTGGTCGATGACCGCCTCGTTGTAGACCGGCCAGGTGTCGAGGTGGACACTCTCGCCGCCCGTCAGGTTGGTGAAGAGCTCCTCGGCGATGAAGGGGGTGAACGGCGCCGTCAGGCGGGCGATCGTCACCAGGCACTCGTGCAGGGTGGCGTAGGCCGACGCCTTGTCGCCGGCCTCGTCCAGCTCGGCCGACCGCCAGAACCGCCGGCGGCTCCGCCGGACGTACCAGTTGGAGAGGTCGTCCACGAAGGCGTCGAGCCGCCGCCCCCCGGCGAGGGCGTCGTAGTCCTCCAGGGCGTCGGTGACGTCGCGGATCGTGTCGTGGAGCTCGGCGATGACCCACCGGTCGAGCTCGGGACGCTCGGCGACGCGGGGGCCCGGCGTGGCCGGGTCGTAGCCGTCGAGGTTGGCGTAGGTCACGAAGAACGAGTACGTGTTCCATAGCGTGAGGAGGTAGCGGCGCAGGAACTCCTCGACCACCGTCGGCCCGAGGCGGCGGTTGGCCCACGGCGAGCCGCTCGTGAACAGGTACCAGCGCAGGGCGTCCCCCCCCTGGGACTCGAGGACCACCCACGGGTCGAGGACGTTGCCGACGCTCTTGGACATCTTCCGGCCGTCCTCGTCGACGATGAGGCCGAGGCACAACACCTCCTTGTACGAGCTCCGCCCGAACACCAGCGTCGAGACCGCCATGAGCGAGTAGAACCATCCCCGGGTCTGGTCCAGTCCCTCGGCGATGAAGTCGGCGGGGAAGCGGCGGCGGAACAGTTCCTCATTGCGGTGCGGGTACCCCCACTGGGCGAACGGCATCGACCCGGAGTCGTACCAGGCGTCGATGACCTCGGGCGTCCGGGTGGCGGTCACGCTGCAGTCCGGGCAGGGGAACGTCACCTCGTCCACGAACGGCCGGTGCGGGTCCAGCTCCGACAGGTCTCGCCCGGCCAGCGCCGACAGCTCGGCGCGCGATCCCACGCACGTCTCGTGGCCCTCGGGGCACCGCCAGATCGGCAGCGGCGTCCCCCAGTACCGGTCCCGGGACAGCGCCCAGTCGACGTTGTTCGCCAGCCAGTCGCCGTAGCGCCCGTGCTTGATCGATTCGGGGTGCCACATCGTCTTCTCGTTCTCGGCGAGCAACTCCTCCCGCTTGGCCGTCGTGCGGGCGAACCAGGAGCTCTTGGCGTAGTAGAGCAACGGCGTGCCGCACCGCCAGCAGTGCGGGTAGTTGTGCTCGTAGGGCTCCATCTTGAAGAGGAGGTGGCGGGCGTCGAGGTCCGCGATCACCGCCTCGTCGGCGTCCTTCACCCACATCCCGGCAAACGGTCCGGCCGCCGGGACGAAGTGCCCCGACGGGTCGACGAGGTTGACGAACGGCAGCCCGTGGCGCCGGCCCGCCTCGAGGTCCTCCGTGCCGAACGCCGGGGCGATGTGCACGATCCCGGTCCCGTCGGTGGTCGTGACGTATTCCTCGGCGATCACGAACCAGGCAGGGGCGTCCGGCTCGACGAAGCGGAACGGCGGCTCGTAGCGGCGGCCGGTGAGCTGCTCGGCCGTCAGCGTCTCGACCACGCGGGCTCCGGGGGCGAGCACGGTCTCCACCAGGTCCTCGGCGAGGATGACCGGCCGCTCCGCGCCCCACGCCACCAGGGCGTAGGTCACCTCGGGGTTGATGGCGGCCGCCAGGTTGGAGGGCAGCGTCCAGGGCGTGGTCGTCCACACGAGTAGGTCGCCCGTGGCCTGGCCGGGGACGTCCACGAGCGGGAAGCGGACGTAGATGCTGGGGTCGGTGACCGTGCGGTAGGACCCCGGGTAGTTCAGCTCGTGGTCGGAGAGGGCGGTCTCGCAGCGGGGGCAGTAGGGCACGGACTTGTAGTCCTGGAACAGCAGCCCGGCGTCGTGCAGGGTCTTCAGGCTCCACCAGACGCTCTCGACGTACTCGGGGTTCATCGTCAGGTAGGCGTCGTCCATGTTGATCCAGAAGGCGATGCGGTCCGTGAGCCGCTCCCACTCGGCCACGTACCGCAGGACGGACTCCCGGCAGAGCGCGTTGAACCGCTCGATGCCGTACTCCTCGATCTGGGCCTTGCGGTTGAAGCCGAGCTCCTTCTCGACCTGGAGCTCGACGGGCAGGCCGTGGCAGTCCCAGCCACCCTTCCGGTGGACGTAGCGGCCCCGCATCGCCTGGAAACGGGGGAAGATGTCCTTGAAGATCCGGGCCTCCACGTGGTGGACGCCGGGCCTGCCGTTGGCGGTGGGGGGGCCTTCGTAGAAGACCCATTCCTCGGCCCCCTCGTTGCGCGCCAAGCCTCGCGCGACGATGTCGTGCTCGGCCCAGTAGTCGAGGATCCGGCGCTCAAGCTCGGGGAAGCTCACCTGGGATGCAACGGGGGAGAAGGGGCGATCCATGAACGCCACCTACTATACGCGGGGCCCAGCGAGCGTAGCGGAGCGGCATGAGGATGGATGACGATCTGAGCGGTGCGGTGCGCGACGTGCCGGGGGGCGTCGAGCTGTCGGTGTTCTGCCAGCCGAAGGCCGCACGGTCCGCCCTGATCGGCATGCACGGCGGGGCGTTGAAGGTGAAGGTCAAGGCACCGCCGCTGGAGGGCCGGGCCAACGAGGCCCTCCTCGACCTCCTCGCCGGAACCCTGGGCGTTGCGCGGTCGGGGCTCAGCCTGCGCTCCGGCGAGCACAGCCGCAACAAGCGCGTCCGGGTGCCCGGCGTCGATCGCTCGGCAGTGCTGCGTGCTCTGCATGCCGCGCTCGGCAGAAAAAGGTAGTGTTTCTGCCGGTTTCGAACGTTTGAGGGAGCATGCCGGAGCAAAAACTCCGCCCGTTGGTCTTGACGGGAATGGGGTGTAGTGGTAAGGTTCGCCGAATTTTACGCCAGGTACACAACCGCACCACCTCCGCACAGCGCATTTTCCACGCCGGCCCCCCAGCGCCGGCCCCCCTCCGGATCGGGACCGAAATGCCCAGCAAATCGTCAGGCAGTTCCAAGCCAAAGGTGAGCGCGTCCGCGCCGGGACCGTCGGCGAAACCCAAGAGCCGGGCGGCCGAGGCGAAGGCCGACGTGAAGGCCGACGTGAAGCCGAAAAAGGCGGCTGCCAAGCCGGCACCTGCCGCCTCCCCGACCAACGAGGCCGCCATAGCTGCCTCCCCCAAGACGCCGGCAGCCCGGCGCCCACCCGCGGCCGCCAAGGCCTCCCCCGGCACCGCGGCCAGGGTGGGGAAGGCCGCCAGCAAGAAGGCGAACTACGACAAAGATTCGCTCGGAGCCATCCGCAAGCGTCTGATGGAGCAGCGCGAGGAACTGCAGAACCAGCTCACGGCCATCGAGGAGTCCGCCACGGGGCTGTCACAGTCCGAGATGTCCGGCGAGGTCAGCTACGACGAGGATTTCGCGGACGCCGGGTCGTTCACCTTCGAGCGGGAGAAGGAGTTCTCGATCGCCAACAACGTGACCGACCTGCGCTCGAAGATCGACCGGGCACTCCACCAGATCGAGGAGGGCAGCTACGGGATCTGCGAGTCGTGCGGGCAGCCGATCGAGGGGCCGCGGCTGAAGGCGCTCCCGCATGTGACGCTGTGCCTGAAGTGCAAGAAAGCCGAGGAGCGCCGGTAGGCGCCCCGGATCGAGCCAGGTCCCGCACCATCCTGGCAACGACGGCCGCAGCGACCGTCCTGGCCGATCAGGTGTCCAAGGCAGTCGCCGCCCACCTCCTGGCC
>DASPZW010000125.1:0-4278 GCA_035636055.1 Actinomycetota bacterium | reverse complement strand
ATAGGAGCCAGGGGGGATTCGCAGCTCATCCCCCTCCGCAACGCTGCGGGGGGCTGCTACTCCCCCCTGGACCCCCCCGCTGGTGCCGGGTGGGGGCTGCCACCCTCCTCAGATCAGGAAGGCCCACGGGTTGCCGCTGAGGGTCAGGGGCCGTTCCAGCTTCAGCATCCGGACCGCGCCCGGGGGGCCGTCCGGGTCGGGCCCGAAGGCACAGGCCACGACCTCCTTGTCGGCGTCGTACACGGCGAGCGTCTTCCCGCTGCGCCCGTCCCAGACGCGGACGGTGTCGTCGGCGGCCCCGGAGACAACGACCGGGATCCCCTGCAGCACCCCGATGGTCACACCCCAGATCGGGCCCTTGTGGCCCACCAGCACCCTCGGGGAGGGCTCGCCGACGGGGTTCCACAGGCGCACGGTGGCATCGGCCGCCCCGGAGGCGATGACCGGGATGCCGTCGACCGTGCCGACGGCCACCGCCGCCACCACGCCGGGGTGGCCCCGGAGGATCACTGGGTCCCGGCGGCCGGTCAGGTCCCACACCCTGACGGTCCGGTCGTCGCCGCCCGAGACGGCCACCGGATCCCGCGCGACCAGGCCGACGGCCACGGCCCGGATGGTGTCGGCGTGGCCGGAGAGCACGATCGGGGGCTCGTCGCCCGTGGCATTCCACACCCGGACCGTGGAGTCGCCGCCGCCGGAGACCAGCACCGGCGCCCCGTCGATCCAGCCCACGGCCGCCGCCCACACCAGCCCCGTGTGGCCAGGGAACAACCTCGTGGGCCGCTCCCCGGTGGGGTCCCAGAGGGTGAGCGCGTTGCCGGCGCCGACCGACACGACGACGGGCTCCCCGCCCATCTGGCCGACGGCGAGGTGACGGCCGAAGGGGAATCGCCACATGGCGAGCAGCGGGCCCGGGGAGGGGGCCTCGTAGACCTGGAGCTCGTCTACTCCCACTCGATGGTCGCCGGGGGCTTCGAGGAAATGTCGTAGACGACCCGGTTGACGCCGGGGACCTCGGCGACGATGCGCCCGGCGATGACGTCGAGCACCTCCGCCGGGATGCGGGCCCAGTCGGCGGTCATGGCGTCCTCTGACTCGACCGCCCGGACGGCGACGACGTTGCCGTAGGTCCGTTCGTCGCCCATCACGCCCACCGTGCGGACGGGCAGCAGGACGGCGAAGGACTGCCAGATCTGCCGGGACAGGCCTGCGGCATGGAGCTCACCGACGACGATGGCGTCGGCGGCGCGGACCTGGTCCAGGCGCTCGGGCGTGACGTCGCCGAGGATGCGTACCGCCAGGCCCGGGCCGGGGAAGGGCTGCCGCCAGACGATCTCCTCCGGGAGCCCGAGCTCCTCCCCCACCTTGCGCACCTCGTCCTTGAACAGGTCCCGCAGGGGTTCGACGAGCTCGAAGGTCATGTCGTCGGGGAGCCCGCCGACGTTGTGGTGGGTCTTGATCCTCGCTGCCACCCCCGTGGAGCCCCCGGACTCGATGACGTCGGGGTAGAGCGTCCCCTGGACGAGGAACGGGGCGGCATCGGCGTCGCCCGCAATCTCCCGGGCCGCCTCCTCGAAGACCCGGATGAACTCGACGCCAATGATCTTGCGTTTGCGCTCGGGGTCCTCGACCCCGGCCAGGCGTTCGAGGAACCGGTCGGCTGCCTTGATGTGCACCAGGTTCGTCGACAGGTGCCTGCCGAATGTGTCAATGACCTGCTCCGCCTCGCCGGCCCGCAGGAGGCCGTGGTCCACGAAGATGCAGGTGAGCTTGTCGCCGACCGCCGTGTGCACCAGGGCGGCCGCCACCGCCGAGTCGACGCCGCCGGAGAGGCCGCAGACGACCCTGTGGTCCCCCACCCTGGCCCGGATGGCCTCGACCGCGCTGACGATCACGCCGGTGGGGGTCCAGGCCGGGAGGCAGTCACAGCCCTTGTAGAGGAAGTTCTTCATCAGGTCGAGCCCGTGGGGGGTGTGGGCCACCTCGGGGTGGAACTGGACGCTGAACAGCCGCCGGTCGAGGTCCTCCATCGCCGCCACCGGGGAGGTAGGGCTCGTGGCCGTCGCCCGGAATCCCTCGGGCGCGCGCACCACTGCGTCGTTGTGGCTCATCCAGGCCGTCTGCTCGGCGGCGAGCCCCTCGAACAGCAGCCCTCTCCCGGCGGAGACGGTCGTGCGGCCGAACTCCCCGCTGTCCGCCCGGGCCACCTCGCCGCCGAGGGTCTGCGCCATCAGCTGATGGCCGTAGCAGATGCCGAGGACGGGGATCCCGAGGTCGAAGATCTCCGGGTCCGCCTGGTAGGCCCCGGGCTCGTACACGCTGCGCGGCCCCCCCGACAGGATGATGCCCTTCGGGGCCCGCCGGCGGACCTCGGCGGCCGAGATCGACGCCGGGACGATCTCCGAGCGCACACAGCACTCCCGGACCCGCCGGGCGATCAGCTGCGCATACTGGGCGCCGAAATCGACGACCAGGACGGTGTCGAACCCGGGAGAGGACCCCTGATCAGGGCCGGGCATCGCTTTTCAGGCCCCCTGTCCGACTCCCTGCTGGCGCTGCAGGTGCTTGCCTTCGCTCGTGATGGCCGGGGCGATGACGATCTCGGCCTTCTGGAACTCCTTGATCGAGGCGTACCCGCAGGTGGCCATCGAGAACCGGAGGGCACCGAAGAGGTTCATCGTGCCGTCGTTGACCTGCGCCGGGCCGAGCAGGATCTCGCGGAGGGTGCCGGCGACCCCGGAGGCGACCCGGACCCCCCGTGGGAGCGAGGAGTGGAAACTGGCCATGCCCCAGTGGTAGCCGCGGCCGGGAGCCTCCGAAGCCCGGGTGAGGGGCGAGCCGATCATCACGGCGTCGGCGCCGCAGGCGATGGCCTTGGCGATGTCCCCGCCGGTGCGCATCCCGCCATCGGCGATGACCTGGACGTAGCGGCCGGTCTCGTCGAGGTGGCGCATGCGGGCGGCGGCGACGTCGGCGATGGCGGTGGCCTGGGGCACCCCGATGCCGAGCACCTGGCGGGACGTGCAGGCGGCGCCGGGGCCGACCCCGACGAGGACGCCGATCGCACCCGTGCGCATCAGGTGGAGGGCGGCCGGGTAGGAGGCGCACCCGCCGACGATGACGGGGAGGTCGTAGGTGGCGATGAACTTCTTGAGGTCGAGGGGCTCCGTCCGTGAGGACAGGTGCTCGGCGGACACGACGGTCCCCTGGATCACCAGGATGTCGAGGTCGGCGTCGAGGATCAGCTTGGAGTACCTGGCGACGTTCTGGGGCGTCAGGCTGGCGGCCGCGGTCACGCCGGCCTCCTTGATCTGGCCGATCCGCTTGTGGATCAACTCCTCTTTGATCGGCTCCTGGTAGAGCTCCTGCATCTGGCGGGTGGCGGTGTCCCTCGGCGCGGCGGCGATCGTCTCCAGCACCGAGTCGGGGTCCTCATAGCGGGTCTGCAGCCCCTCCAGGTTGAGGACGGCGAGGCCGCCGAGCCTGCCGATCTCCACAGCGGACGACGGGGAGACCACGGCGTCCATGGCCGCGGCGAGCAGCGGGATGTCGAAGCGGTAGGCGTCGATCTCCCAGCTCAGGTCGACGTCGTGGGGGTCCCGCGTCCGCCGGGACGGGACAATCGCGATGTCGTCGAACCCGTAGGCCCGACGTGCTGTCTTGGCGATACCGATCTCAAGGTCCAAGCCGAACCCCTCCCCCTAGGTGGTGTGGGCGCCGGTCACGGGACGATGCCCGTCATGTAGGCGCGCAGCAACAGGCCGAAGACAATTGCACTGGCAACAGCGAACACCGCCCACTCCACGCCTTCGAACTTCTTGGAGATGCGGTGGGCGGCGTACAGCACGAGAACAGGAAACACGCCGTAGGAGTAGTGCAGCCAAACCCTTCGGTGACCCATGAGCAGCAGGGTCACGCCGAACAGGATCTGCAGGCCGAGCAACGCCTGGCCCAGGCCGAGCAAACCCCAGAAATACCTGCCCGGGTTCTTGTTGCGGATCCACTGGATGGTTCCCCAAACGAAGAGGATCAGGAAGATGGCCGCGATGGACTCGCCCAGGTACTTGTGAAAAGTCGGCATGCAGTCCGGTCACCGGTCTCGTCGGGCCCAATCTGGCGTGAAAATATGCCCGCCGGGAACTGCGAGCGCAGGCGCAGCGGGCGATACACCGAGGCTATCACAGGCGTGTAAGCCGCCCGCCCTGAACTTCGGACGTTGACGCTGAAAGGTCGTCCGGGCGTGTTGTCCGGCAGTTGACACCCCCGTCCGCGGGCCGT
>DASPZW010000124.1:0-4723 GCA_035636055.1 Actinomycetota bacterium | reverse complement strand
AAGAAGTTCGGGGCATGGGACCAGAACCTCATGACCGAGTGGCACGTCCGGTATGGAACTGGAGTACGAACGGGTTCCTGGGCAGTGAGCAGGGCGGCATAGCCTCATCTCAGCAGGTCAGAGCCGGGTTTACCGCCCGGTCCGGACTGCCCGAGATTCCAGTGGAAATCCCAGGATTCCCTGAGTAGCTCTTGTAATATGCCGAGCTGTGGCGGATTCCAGGAGTCGTGCGCTGTCCCTCGTGGCATCCGCATCCCCCCTCGAGGTGGGCGAGGCGACCGTGGCGCCGCCGATCGAGCCCGACCTGCGGACGTCCTCACGATGCAACGGCGCCAGGCCGCCGAGATCACTGCTTCTGACGAAGCCAGCTTCTTCTTGGACACGCTGGCTGAGTACCAGTGGGCGCGCGACGTGGCGGGGCTGGCGGCGACCACCCTCGACAGGCTCCTCAAGCCGGTGATCGAGATCTGCGAGTACTACGGCGTGGTGGCGTGGCAGCTCACCCCCCGGCAGGTGGACAAGTACTTCGCTGGTCCGGGCAAACGTGGGCGATCGACGGTGCGCCAGAAGATGAACCTGGTCGACAGCTACTTCGCGTTCCTCGAGCAACGCTACGCCGGCGAGATCGTCCGCCGATTCGGGGCGGCCGTGGAGTCGCCGATCGACCCGTTCAACCGGCCGCATCACCGCGGGGACTTCGGGCTGCGGGTGCCCCCGTCCCAGCGGGCCGCCCGGGAGTTCTTCGCCAGCTGGCGGGAGTCGTTGGAACACGCTCGCAAGCCGGCGGTCGCCCGCCGCGACTACGTGATGGGCAAGCTCACCTACATCTCGGGGGTACGGGCCGCGGAGCTGTGCGAGGCGGCGATCGGCGACGTGCACTGGGAGTCCGGTCAGTGGGGCCGGTTCCTGGTCAACGGCAAGGGCGCCCACGGCTCGGGGCCCCGGCAGCGTGAGGCGTACCTGTTCCAGGATGGCCGGGAGCTGCTGTGGTGGTACGTCGAGGAGGTGAGGGGCGAGTTCTGCGACGACCCGGAGGCGCCGACTGCGCCGCTGTTCCCCTCCGAGCGGATCCCTCGGGCGATCGCGGCGCTCAACGTTGCCACGCCGGGCCTGGCGGTGACACCGGCGACGTTCCGGCGGGCGTTGAAGACCGCCGGCCACCGCTTCCTGACCGGTCCCGTGCGCGACCTTCATCCGCATCTGCTCCGACACGCCTGTGCGACCCACAACTACGAGCGCGGGATGTCGCTGTGGGAGGTACAGAAGCTGCTCGGCCATGACCGTCCGACGACCACGGTCCAGTACCTGGCCACCGCGCATGCCGACCCGGAGAAATCCAGCCTGGCCGCCTCGGGCCGGGCTGTTCAGCGACTCGTCATGGACAAGGGGAACCTGCGATGAAATGGAACCTGCGTTGGGTCGCGGCCCGCCGCGACATCTGGCGGCCGAGCGACCTGCTGGGCGCGTTCAAGACGGTCGGCTTCACGCCGTCGCTGAGCAAGGTCTCGGCTCTGTGGAGCAGCAAACCGATCTCGGTGCGCCTCGACGACCTGGACAGGATCTGCGCCGCCCTGGGGTGCACCGTCGCCGACCTGATGGAGTCCGAGCCGGTGGCGGCCGGCGATGCCGACCAGGAGCAGACGGGTCGTGTCGTGGGCGGGCCCGACGAGTCTGGTCAGCCGGTCCGACCGACGCCGCGACGAGGCAGGCCCCGTCGATCGCTGCCTCCGAACTGACGTCCTGGAAGCAGCGACGCTGGCCCGTCGGCCAGTGCCGGGTGTGCCTTGGCTGGGGTGAGCTTCCGCAGTTCGCCGACTGCGGTGGCTGTTCCTCCTGGCGCCAAAAACATACCGGGCGAGCGCCCTGCCGGCGCTGCGGCCACGACAGCCACGTCAACACCGACGGCCTGTGCCGCCTGTGCCTGCAGGCGATCCGTACCGAGGATCCCGGGTGGATCCTGAACCCGGTCGCCGGCCGGCCTGCCCAGCTCAGACTCATCCTGCCCGGCGTGCACATCCCCATAGCGCAGCCCCTCGACAAGTCCTTCCGCGGCCGGCCGTCCCCACGCGAACGCCCGCCGTCATGGCTGGAGCGCCTCCGAGCCGCAAAAGCCGAGCCGGTCGATGACCAGCGGGTGTGTCCGCCGAGCATGGGCGGGCAGATTGCTTTGCTGCACGGGCATCGCAGGATGACGCTTGACCACGCACGACGCATCCGGGACCGCGAGCTTCCCGGCTACGCCCAGGCCCGGGCCGCAGTCATCGCCTACGCCAACGAGCGTGGCTTCAGCTCCGCGTGGTGGCGAACGGTCGACCTCCGGATCCGGTTGGCGCTTGCCGTGCGGGATGCCGACGGCGAGGACCTCGTCTGCGAGGAGAGCCTCGACGACCTGCCCGGGTTCGCCGATGCCACCGGCGAGATCCTGCGCCGAGTGGGCCTCCTCCGCCCTCGGTGCTCCCCGCGTCCCCTCACCAGTGCGAAGCGTCTCCGCAACTGCGAGCACTGCGGCTGCTGGGGCTTCCACTGCGTCTGCCCACCCTGTGGCCACTGGCGCAAGCACCCCGCCGGGGGACTGCTCGCGCTGCGGACGGTCCGGCCTGCCGTTGCTGGAGGGGCTCTGCCGTGGCTGCAGAGTCCACGTCGACATGCACGGACCCGGCGCCCTGACCGAGCCCTGGACCCAGCTCTGGCTGGGCGGCACCCTCGCACTCAAGCTCCAGACGAAGCTCCGGACGAAGAGTGGAAGCTTCGGCTCCACGCCGCATCGCCATGGGGCCCGGCAGCGGGCCGCCGCCGGGCGCCCGTCGGTCCCCCCGGTCTCGGCACACCTGGTGGACCCGGCGCAGCCAGCGCTGTTCGAGGCTCGTCGTGACTGGAGCTGCATCGCGATCGGCTCGCTGGCACAACTGCCCTCGCTGACACCGTCGGCTCAGGCCCTGCTCGACGCCTTCGGACAATACGCCCGGGACCGGGCATGGGACTGCCAGGTCCGCCGGCTGGCCGCCCGGAGCCTGCGCATCCTGCTGGCCTGGGTTGGAGCCGACGCCCCGATCCCCGAGGCGGACATCCGGGCGCTGCCGACCGAGCGCCCCGGCACCACCGCCCGGCGCGTGGTGCAGTTCCTTGCCCAGGTCGACCTACTCATCCCAGATCCCGCACGCCGCATCGATCCCGACGAGGCTGCCGTCGAGCAACGCATCCGGTCACTGCCAGCAGGGATGCACGATGAGCTTGACCGCTGGATCCAGGTGCTGCGAGGGGAAGGACGCCGGCAGCACCCGGTGAGATCCTTCGAGACGATCCGCAAATACCTCGGCTACGTCTACCCCGCTCTGGAGGCATGGGCGGAGCACGTCACGAGCTTGCGCGAGGTCACCCCCGAGGACGTACGCCAGGCCATCGGGGAGCGTAGGGGGAACGCGGCCCGATCGATGCACACGGGCCTGAGCAGTCTGTTCCGGGCGCTCAAGCAGGAACGACTCGTCTTTCGTGACCCCACCCGGGGAGTCTCACTCCCGAAGGTCGAGCACCTTCCCTGCCCGATCCCCACCGACTCCCTCCGCGGGCTCATCGACCGGGCAGCCGGCCCGATGGCGAAGCTCGTCGTCGCCCTCGTTGCCATCCATGGCCTCGGCAAGTTCGAGCTCACGCGCCTACAGCTGCTGGACCTGGATCTGTCCCACGGTCGGCTGGTTGTCCGCCGCGACAACCGGCGGCACACCGTCTACCTGGATGAGCTCACCCACACGCTGGCCAGCGTCTGGCTCCGTGAACGACATCGCCGCTGGCCGGTCACCGCCAACCCGCACCTGCTGGTCAGCCAGCAGACCGCTGCCGACGATACGGTGCCACCAGTTTCGGGCTTGGTGATCACCTTGATCTTCGAGCCACTTGGCCTCAGCCCATCGAAGCTGCGGCAGGACCGGATCCTCGACGAGGCGCGCCACACGGCTGACCCGGTCCACCTCATGACCGTGTTCGGCATCGCCGCCGCCACGGCGATGCGCTATGTCTACGCCGCCCATCCGGAACGCCGGTCAGTTCTCCCTCGGTAGGAAGGGAAACGGGGCCAGCTGGCCGGCGGGACCGATAGGCTACAGGCCGTGAGCCAACAAGCTCTGCACGAACCCGCACCCGCCGGCCGCATCTGCACGGCAACCACGCGCGGGTTCCGCCTGGTGCACGGCCGAGAATCCCGGAACCTGCGCGCTTTAACGACCCGGGGTGATGGTGTACTGGCACGTCGAGAAGGGCCGGGTGTGCATCTACAGCAAGATCCAGGCCTGCTCCGCCTCCGAGGTGGCGGCCATGATCGAGGGCCTGATGCGCCACTGCACCTCGGTGGAGGTCCAGCGCCAGTACGTCGACACCCACGGCGCCAGCATCGTGGCCTTCGCCTTCGCCCGGTTGCTCAACTTCAAGCTGCTCCCCAGGCTGAAGAACATCGGGCGGACCCGCCTGCCCCGCCCGGCAGCCGGGGAGGGCGCCGCCTGGCCGGCCTTGGCTCCCGTGCTGTCGACGGCCACGATCGACTGGGAGCTGATCGCCCAGCAGTACGACCAGATGGTCAAGCACGCCACCGCCCTGCGCCTCGGCACAGCCGAGTCCGAGCAGGTGCTGCGGCGCTTCACCCGGGGCGGCCCCAAGCACCCCACCTACCGGGCGATCGAGGAGCTGGGCCGCGTCGAGCGCGCCGTCTTCATCTGCGACTACCTCGCCTCGC
>DASPZW010000123.1:0-3337 GCA_035636055.1 Actinomycetota bacterium | reverse complement strand
GAGCCTTTGAGCACCTCGTTGGTGCGGTTGGAGGCGTACGTGGCGACGGTGGTGTGCAGCCCGGGGTAGCCGGAGGCGGTCTTCTCGATCGCAGCGAGCGTGGGCTCGTACGGCGCCTTGGCGGCGATGGTGACCCAGATCCCCGCCTGGTCGACCCCGGCCGACGAGTCGGATGCGACGGCCCGTCCCACTTGGGCCGCGACGCCGGCCACGCCCTGGATGGTCTTGAGCTCGTCGGTCATGCGGCGGGTGAGCCGGGTGGTCTCAGGAAGGGACGTGCCCGATGCCGCCTGGACCGTCACCGAGATGTCCCGGTCCTGGAGTACCGGTTGCGTGGACATCCTGAGGCCCGGCAGCACTGCCGCGCCGACCGCCGCCAGCACGAGGGCGACTCCCAAGCCCACGCCAACCTTCCGGACGGTGGCCGAGAGGAACTTGTCGTGCGCCTTGTGCAGCACCCGGAGCAACAGGGACTCCCGGGGTTCCGGGGTCTTCGTCAGCAGCAGCATGCCGAGCGCCGGCGTGACCGTTATGGCGACCAGCGTCGATGCGGCGACGACGATCAGGTAGGTGACGACGATCGGCGGCAGGAACGCCTCCCCGGGGCCGCCTCGCAGGAACGCCACGGGCACAACGATGGCCGCCGCCATCAGGCCTGCGTAGGCAAGACCGCTGCGCAGGTGGACCGCTGCCGCCTTCACGGCACGGGCCGCAGTGATGCCCTCGATTTGCTTGGGGCCCTCGAGGCGTCCCTGGACAGCCCGGGCGAGTGGCTCGACCTCCAGAGCGTCGTCGATGACCACGACCAGCGCGATCATCAGGCCGACGAGGACCATGGCGTCCATCGTCACCGACCGCAGGTAGAAAACCGAGACCGCAGCCGCAAGGGAGCAGGCGAGCGCTGCGAAGGCGATGAGGGCCCGCCGCCAGTCCACCATCAGGCCGATCAGTGCCAGGAGCAGCAGGACGCCGCCTGCGATCAGGGCGATGGTGAGGTTGTCGATCCCGGCCTGCACGTAGCGGGCGGGACGGAAGAGCGACGAATCCAGGGTCACGCCCGGCAGGCCCGGCTCCAGTGCCTTGATGGCCTCGTCGACCGCCTTGGTCACCTCGATGGTGTTGGCGCCGGGAAGCTTGTCGATCGCCAGCATCATCATCGGGCCGACGGCATCGCCGATCAGCGGCTGGCTGTCCTGGACCACCGAGGCGACGTCACCCAGCAACGTGGCCCTGGCGTCCTCGAGCGGAACCTGGGCAAGCTCGGCGGGGCGGGCGATCGGCAGGATGTGCTCGACGCCGAGCCGCTGGTTCGAGGTGTCGACGAACCCGCCCGTGCCTGGGGTCGACGCCTCCAGGAAGCTCAGCTGGGACACCGCCAGGGAGTTGCCGGTGGTGTGGATGACCTGGTCGAGGGTGACGCCCTTGGCGGCGAGCGCCTTGGGGTCGACCTGGACCTGGAGCTGGAGGTCGCGCTGGCCCCAGATGGCCACGCTCGCGACGCCGGGGATGCCGGCCAGGCGGGGGCGGATCGTCCACCGCGCCAGGACGCCGAGCTCGAGCGGCGTGAGCTTCTTGGAGCTCAGGCCGACCAGCAGGGTGCGGGTGGTCGAGGCCAGCGGCTGGACCATCTGCGGGCCGCTCGACACGTTCGGCAGCGCATGCGCCTGCGTCAGGCGCTCCTGCACCACCTGCCGGGCCTTGATGATGTCGGTGCCAGGCTCGAAGATGAGGTCGACGGTCGAGAGTCCGAGCATCGACTTGGAGCGGATGGCGGCGAGCCAGGGGATGCCGTTGAGCAGGTCATGCTCCAGGCCGAGCGTGACCAGGCCCTCCACCTCGGCCGGAGCGAGCCCGGGAGCCTCCGTCTGGATCTGAACCGTCGGGGGGCCGAACTCCCCCAGCGCGTCGGCCTTCAGGTCACGGAGATGCCAGATGCCGAAGGCGACAACGACGACGGCGAGCGCCACGACGACCCGTCGGGATTTGATGCTGGAACCAATGAGCCAACGCACCATGGTCGAAGTCCCCCCGTAATTGCGCAGCCTGAATCTGACCCGATGCCCCGGCGTCAGATACAGCTAGAAGATGCGAAAACACCAGCCGCCAAACGGGACACGGAGATGGTCAAACGCCACTCCTCGTAGAAGCCCCGCCGGGTACCGCCCCTAAGAAAACAAGCCCACCTTGTGTACCACGGCCCCGCGGAATAATCTAGGAGGTTTCACCTAATCTATGAACGATTTCCCCTTAGAAATCTCTCATGCATCAGCGATCCCCCCACCTTCACTGGACCGGCCTTGCAAAAAATGATCTCAGCCGATGGACCCTTTGACGGCGGGGCGCCCTGCGTTGCAAGCATTGCGTCACTGCGTCTGCTGGGTACATTTGTCCCACAGGTCCGGGAGTCAGGTCGAGGGTGCTGGCACCACTATTTGCCTGGTTGGGCTGCCACGAGTTTGTCACCGACACGTGCGGACCCGAAGCATCGGCAAGGTGTGCTGGGTCCTACCGAAAGAGAGTGGGCTGGGTAATTCCGAAGGCGGCATGCCTCTGCGCCTATTGTGAGCGTAAACCCTGACCGGTCCGCGCGCTCATCACGGCACGAGTATGCGCGATACATGCCCCCCCCGGCAGCCGTTCAGATGGGAGTCCCCACCCCATCGTCGTCCTCTATGGAACCCCGCCCAGGTGCATGACGTGTGGAGAGGGTGTGGAGAGGGTGTGGAGAAAGGGAACCTCCGTCACACTGTGCCGGGGAAGGTGACGGAGACCACCGTGCCGGCTCCCGGGCGGCTCTCGATGGCGATCACTCCCGCGTGAGCCTCCACCAGGCGCTTCACGACCGTCAGGCCGATCCCGCTGCCCGCCGGTGCGCCGGTCCGCCGTCCCCGCCAGAACCGGTCGAAGACGAGGGGCAGTTCGTCGGGGAGGATGCCCTGGCCCGAGTCGGTGACCGACAGCCGGGCTCCACCGTCGGGAAGCGGCGAGGAGGGGCCGGCAACGATGGTGACGCTCCCTCCGGCGGGGGTGAACTTGAGGGCGTTGGTGAGCAGGTTGGTCACGATCTGGTGGAGCCGGACGGCGTCCCCCTTCACGGTCACCGGCACGAGGCGCGTCTCGAGACTCAGATCGGCGGCCTCGAACTGTGGGCCGAGCGCGGCGGAGGCGGCAGCCGCCACGTCCGCAAGGTCGACGGGGCCCGATTCCATCACCAGCTCCACGGCGTCGGCGGCAGCGAGCGTCTCCAGGTCCTCGACGATGCGGATCAGGCGCAGCACGTCGTCGTGGACGGAGGCGAGCTGGCCCGGTGTAGCCTCGACGACCCCGTCCGTCATGC
>DASPZW010000122.1:0-2466 GCA_035636055.1 Actinomycetota bacterium | reverse complement strand
ACATCGACCAGATCGTGCTGGACGCGACACCGCATCAAGGGACCCAGACGCCACTGCCCACCCAGTTCGTACGGGGCCCCCCCACCCCGGACCCAGGGACCGAGGCGATCGGAACCACGCCGTCGGGAGCCAGCACCCTGTATGTAGGGGACCCCGCCAATAGACAGCTGGACCCTGTACCGTTGCCGGCCACCGCCGCCACGACGCCCGGCATCGCCCTGGGCACCACACGTCCCAACGCGCTCGCGGCCACTCCCGATGGATCCTTTGTCGAGGTCATCGCCTCCGACTACAACACCGGCATATCGCGGGCGATCAGCGTCGACACCGTCGCCAAAGCCATGAAGGGCTGCGCCGTCGCGGCCTTCTTTTCATGTCCCCCCGGCAACGGACCCCTCGCCATCACCCCCGACCAGCGGCCGGTGGCGTCCTTTGTCGTCACCCCCGCCGGACCCGGCCAGCCGACGGGCTTCGACGCCTCGGCCTCCACCATCGCCTACGGGACCATCGCCAACTACCACTGGGACTTCGGCGACGGCGCGACCCAGGACACCACCGGCCCAACGACCACGCATACCTACGCGACCGCCGGGGCCTACTCGATCTCGCTGACCGAGACGGACTGGGCCGGCACCTCGGTGTCGACCTCGCCGCCGAGCACGATCTTCACCGGCCACACAATGACCCGGCGCGGGGGCCCCGAGGCGAAGACCACCCGCCGGGTCACGATTCCGAACACGCCGACCTCGGTATCGCCGTCCCCGGTGACACCGACACCTACCCCGACGGCGTCACCGGGATCCCCCACGCCGAAGATCAGCCTGCTCCCGAAGGTCGGTCCTCCGGGAACGGTCGTCGCCGTCAGTGGCTCGGGCTTCCCGGCCAACGCGCCGGTGACGCTGGGCTGGAAACCTGGCATCGGCACGGCTGGCGTCACAACCAGCCCCGCCGGGACCTTCACCAACCGGCTGGTCCTCATCCTCCCCAAGGACCAGCTCGGCGACCGCCTGATGGTTGCCCAGACCTTTGGTGCGACGGCGACGTTCCTCGTCGTCCCGCCGTCCATCTCCCCCGGGGGCCACGGCGCCGACCTGGTGTTGCTGTTCCGGCGCTGAGGCCCCTGCTCGGACCCGGCTCGGACCCGGCTCGGCCCCTGCTCGGGCCCTGCTGCGCCCCCCTTTAGATGAAGCCCTGACGGACAGCGTAGGCCACGGCGTGGGAGCGATTGCGGAGCTGGAAGCGCGTGATCACGTCCTGGATGACGTTCTTGATGGTCCGCTCGGAGTAGGCGAGCTGGCGGGCGATCTCGGCGGTGTTGTGGCCGTCCGCCACAAGGCGCAGCACTTGGACCTCACGTTCGGTGAGGCCCGAGACACGGAATCCCCGCGGCTCCAGGATCTGGCGCTGGATGTTGCCGACCTGCTCCAGCAGCCGCCCGAGTAGGTCCGGCGGCAGGGCGCCGTCACCCGCCGCCGCCCGGACGACGGCACCGGCGAGTTGATCGGGCGTCGCCTCGGCCCGTCGCAGCAGGCCGCATGCCCCGGCTTCGACCGCCAGCAGCAGGCCCCCGTCGTCGAGCTGGGTTGCGACGACCACGACCCGGGGGCAACCGTTGCGCTGCAGCGCCTTGATGCTGCGGGCGGTCTCGTCGTTCACGTCGTCGGCCACGACGACAGCGACTGCGGCGGCGTCCAGGTCCTGGTCCTCCACGACCCGGAGCTCGGGGCGCCCCCGGAGCTGGCTCGCCATGCCCGCCTGCGAGATGGGGTCACACGCATACACGAACACAGGAATCCCTGGCATGTCATCCTCCCTCTCCCCCCGGAGACTTCGCCCTCCCGGCCCACCCGAGAAGCTCGAGGCGCAAGAATGCGCCCCGGGAGTTTGCGGGGACTTAACCTGGGCTTAACGGGCACGGGTCACTGCCCTTTTTTCTGGCCGTTGGACCGTGCCCATGCGGCAGCGGGCGAGGTAGGGTCCCGCCTATGGGTGCTGCCGCGAGCCTGAATCCCACGACCGTGTCGGTCGAGCCGGGGGCAGAGGCCACCACCGAAATCAAGGTCCGCAACACCGGCAAGGTCGTCGACCAGTTCACGCTCGACGTCGTGGGGGACCCCGCGGCCTGGAGCTCCGTCAACCCGCCGACGCTGTCCCTGCTGCCCGGCAGCGAGGGCACGGCGACCGTAACCTTCCGCCCGCCGCGCTCGTCCGACGTCGCGGCCGGGGCCTTCCCGTTCGGCGTGCGGGTCACGTCGAAGGAGGATCCTGCCGGGTCGGTCACCGAGGAGGGCTCGCTCGAGGTCGGGGTCTTCAAAGACCTCTTCGGCGAGTTGATCCCCCGCACGTCACGCGGCAGCCGCGAGGGCCGCCACGAACTTGCAGTCGACAACCGGGGCAACCTGGCCCTGAACGCCGACCTCGACGCCGTCGACCCGAACGACGCCCTGCGATTCCGTTTCTCGACGC
>DASPZW010000121.1:0-2156 GCA_035636055.1 Actinomycetota bacterium | reverse complement strand
CGACCGCGGCGCTGCTCCCCGACACGTTTGCCGCAGGGGTGACCGTGGTCGCCGAGGGCGCGATGACCAGCCAGGGGGTCTTCACCGCCACCGACGTCCTGGCGAAGTGCCCTTCGAAGTTCTCGGCCAAAGTCTCCACCTGAGAGAGGCCACGGGATGGACGCAGGGCTCGTAGGGCGCATCCTGCTCTACGCAGCGATCGCGACGTCCGGCTGGGGCGCCATCGCCTCGGTGCTCGGGCGGCGCCGGCAGGACCCGCGGCTGGCGGCGTCCGGTCGCCGCGGCCTGTACGCCACGACGGGGCTGCTCGTCGCCGCGGTGGCATGGCTCGGCGTGGCCCTGCTCCGGCATGACTTCTCGATCCTCTACGTCACGCAGGTCACGAGCCGCTCGACGCGCTTTCCCTACTCGCTCACGTCGCTGTGGGCCGGGATGGCCGGAAGCCTGCTGTTCTGGACCCTGCTGACCTCGCTCTACGCTTCGTCCGCCATCGCCGTGCAGGCCCCCCGGCGCCCGGAACTGGTGCCGGTCGCCACGGCGGTGCTGTCGGGGATCCTCGCCTTCTTCGCCGTCGTACTGGCCTTCGGCGCCAACGCCTTCGTGTCGTCATCCCCGATCCCCCTCGACGGCCAGGGGCTCAACCCGCTCCTGCAATCGCCGTTCATGAACATCCACCCGGTCATGCTCTACCTGGGCTTCACGGGCTTCTCCGTCCCCTTCGCCTTCGCCGTCTCGGCGCTGGTGTCGGGGCGGCTGGACTCGTCGTGGTTCACCTCGACCCGGCGCTGGACGGTGCTGGCCTGGGCGTTCCTCACGGTGGGGATCATCCTCGGGGCTGCCTGGGCGTACATGGAACTCGGGTGGGGGGGCTACTGGGCGTGGGACCCCGTCGAGAACGCCTCGCTGCTCCCCTGGCTGACGGCCACGGCGTTCCTGCACTCGGTGATGATCCAAGAGCGGCGCGGCATGCTGAAGGTCTGGAACGTCGCGCTCATCCTGTCGACCTACTCCCTGGCCGTCCTCGGCACGTTCCTGACGCGCTCGGGCCTGCTCTCCTCGGTCCACACGTTCTCGGAGTCGCCCGTCGGCAAGTACTTCCTACCCTTCCTGGCGGTGCTGGCGATCGGGTCGTTCGCGCTCCTCGGCTTCCGGATCGACCGGCTGCGGTCCAACCGCCACCTCGACTCGGCGGTGTCCCGGGAGGCGATGTTCCTGTTCAACAACCTGCTGTTCGTCGCCATCGCCTTCACCGTGCTGTGGGGGACCCTCTACCCGGTGATCGTCGAAGCCATCACCGGCCAGCAGGTCTCGGTCGGGCCTCCCTACTTCAACGCGGTCGTGGTGCCCACCGGGCTGGCGCTGCTCGGCCTCATGGGGATCGGTCCGCTCGTCGCCTGGCGGAGGGCGTCGGCCCGGGGCCTGCGGCGCTCCTTCAGCCCGCCTATGGCCGCCGGTGTGGTCGCCATCGTCGCCCTGTTCGCCGCCGGCGTCCGCTCGCCGGGGGCGGCCCTCGCCGTCGCCCTCTGCGTGTTCGTGACCGTGACCATCGTGAGCGAGTTCGTCCGGGGGGGCCGCGCCCACGCCCGGGCCGAGAACCTGTCCTTCCCGAGCGCCCTCTTCCGGACGATCTCCCGCAACCGGCGGCGCTACGGGGGTTACATCGTGCACCTGGGCGTCGTGCTGATCTTCCTCGGCCTCGCCGGTGCCGCCTTCGTCACCACCTGGTCCGGCCCGCTCGCCAAGGGGGACACGTTCCGGGTGGGGGCCTACTCGGTGCGCTTCGTCGCCGTCAACCTCCGCTCGACCCCCGAGAAGTTGATCTCCGAGGCGGTGATGGACGTCTCCCGGGGCGGCCACCACATCGCGACGCTGCGACCGCAGCGCAACCTGCACCTCGCGCAGCGGCAGGAACAGTCGGAGATCGCCCTACGCTCGACCCCGGTCGAGGACCTCTACGTGGTGGTGAGCCAGATCGACCCGACGACCGGCAACGCCGTCGTCCGGGCGTGGGTCAACCCCCTCGTGGCCTGGATCTGGATCGGTGGGGTCGTCATGGCGCTGGGCATGGTGGTGATCCTGACCGGGCGGCCGCCCGTGGGGCCGCCGGAGCCGGTACCCGTGGAGGTGAAGGCCAAGCGGGTGGCGGTCGCGGCATG
>DASPZW010000120.1:0-4329 GCA_035636055.1 Actinomycetota bacterium | reverse complement strand
GAACGTCTGGTCGGGGCCGGGCCCCGGCCCGGGCGGGTCAGCGCGCGACCGCGAGCCGCGCAGGCCGTTGCCGCCGTCCCGGGAAATGACAGCGGACTGATATTCGGCCCCGCTGTCAGGTCTCCGGCGACGACCCCAACGGCTCGCCGTGGAACCTGCCGAAGTGCTCGATGTCGTGGGCATCGTGGCTCGCCAGGATCTCGGCCTCGGTCTTCCGGTCGGCCCCCCCGGCACCGCAGAACACGAAGAGCTCGCCCCGGTCGAAGCCACGCCGCTCCAGGTCCTCGACGGCGGCGACCACCTGGCCGGGATCCTCGATGACTTCGAGCACACGGTCGGCCGAATGGAGCCAGAAGCCCTCCGGGGGGCTCCCTGAACGCTGGATCGTCACAAGGTTCCATCGGCCACCTCCCAGGTTCGTCGAGCGCGACTCCAATCTCACCGGGTTCAGAATGGCCCGCGATGAGCGATCCCGGATCACGTCATCGCGTGGTGTTTCGTCGCTGGGCCTCGCGACGTTTCGTAAGAATTTGTTCGCAGGGAACCCAAAGTTGGCTAGTCGCTGTTTCGTGTGGGTCGTGACTGCACCCATGGCCGTGCTCCTGGGACGAAGTCACCCTGGCTTGCCACTCTCAGTGACGAGAAGCCAAGGGCACAGACGCAAATGGGCCGTTCCGGAGCTCAACGAAGGGCCGGGCCTCAAGAGGTCCGGAAATTATGACGCGTATAACAACACATTTTTTCCGGACCTCCGTGTCCCCTGCCCGGCTGGTCCCCAAGCCAGGGGAAAGCCGACCACTCACCGTGGCCAAGGGCCCTGAGACACATTCAGATCCTGCCGGCTTCCCCCAGGGCGACGGAGCTGGCCACCCATTCCAAACAGCGCGGAGCCCAAAAGTTACGGAACCTCGGCGCTTCCCTCTCCGGGCGCGGCGACCGTCAGGGCCTCGGTGGGCCGGGCTTGCTGGCCTTCCGGCCGCGCGACCGGGCCTTGGCCTCCGCTTGGGCCCTGACCTGCTCGAGCGACGCCGCAACGACGGCGTCCCACGCGGGCCGCACGACGCGGTCCCCGTACCAGCGACCCAGCACCCAGAGGTCCGCCCCGAGTGTTCCCTCGTAGGTGAGGGTGGTCCGGCCGGCGTCTTCCCGCAGCTGGAAGGTCTCCCGCACCTCGGGGACGGGGCCCCGCAGCAGGACGAACTCGACCCGCGACGGGCGCTCGAACCGCACGGTCTCGACGGTGATGGCATCGAGGAACCGAAGCGGCGTCCGGTGCTCCGCGACCACGAGGTCCCCGGCACGCTCGAGCACCCGGATGTGCCGCCGCACCTCGGCGGGGGCCCGCTCGGCGTAGGCACCCTGGATGACGTCGAAGACCAGGTCCCGGGGTGCGGCGATCGTCACCTCGATGGGGCCAAGCGGGAAGAAGGAGCGGCCCCAGCCGAGATCCATGTGAACCCGGCCCCGGGACATCAGGACGAAGAGTGTGCCCGCGGCGGCTCCGGCTCCGGCGGCCAGGACCGGCAACCCACTCCGCACCCAGCAACGTCCTGTCACGTTGCGCTCCCTATGGCCCCTCACGGCCATCGTACTGGCCAGCAGAGCCGAGGCCCCCTCGATCATCGGCTCGAGCCCCAGCGTCTCCAACGGTTTGACGCGGCCGGTCGAGCCCTCAGGAACGCCGCTTGGACTTCTGGATCTCCGCGAAGTCGAGGGGGCGGCCCGGCAGCGGGCTCGCATCGTGGGGGCGTAGGCCGTCCAGCACGATGGAGATGTACCGCTCCCGCGCCTCCGGGCCCGCGCTGAGGGACGTGGCGTGCGAGATGGCGGAGAGCAGCATCGTCACATCGCCCGCACCGATGTCGGAACGGATCGCTCCGGCAGCCTGGGCTCGCTCCATGAGCTGACCGACCGCCTCGTGCAGGGCCTGCTTGACGGGGACCGCACTCGCCGGGACCGGTGCGGACATCTCCTCGGCCAGCGCCCGGTGCGTGGCCTGGAATGCCGCCATCCGGACGAAGAAGCGGCGGAGCGCCGCGCCCGCATCCGGCTCGCCCAGGGCCGTCCGGGCCTCGTGGAGGAGCAGCTCGCACCCCTGGGTCACGACCGCATCCACGAGGTCGACCTTGGTGGGGAAGTTCCGGCAGACCGTACCGACGCCCACCCCGGCCCGCTGGGCCACCTGCTCGATCTGGACCTTGCAGCCGTCCTCGGCGAACAGTTCGGCCGCCGCTGCCAGGACCCGCTCCCGGTTGCGGCGGGCGTCGGCCCGCTGGGGCCGCGCCGGCTGCTCCTCGATGGCGCTCACGACTCTCCCGACAATTCCCTGACGACCTCTTGGCGACCGCTTGACAACCGGAAGCATGATTCCGTATGGTGTGTCTACCGGAATATCGATTCCAGTTATAACACGAGGGGTTCCCCCTCCGCACCACGCCCCGGCCGCCACGATCTCGGAAGGACCACGATGGACCACACTCCCTCCCCCGCACCGTCGACCGCCTTCGAGCGCCGCTGGTGGACCCTCGGGGTGCTCTGCCTCAGCTTGCTCATTGTCTTCGTGGGCAACTCCAGCCTCAACGTCACCCTGCCCACCCTGGCCCGCGTGATGCACGCCACCAGCGCCCAGCTGGAATGGGTCGTCGCCGTCTACTCCCTGGTCTTCGCAGGCCTGCTGTTCTCGACCGGGTCGATCGGCGACCGGTACGGCCGTAAGGGCGCCCTCCAGCTCGGGTTCGTCCTGTTCCTCACCGGCGCCGGCCTGGCGGCCGTGAGCCACGCGATGTGGCAACTCATTGGATGCCGGGCGCTGATGGGAGCCGGCGCCGCGCTCATCATGCCGTCGACGCTATCGATCCTCATCAACGTCTTCCCGCCGCACGAGCGCCCTAAGGCCATCGCCATCTGGGCGAGCGTCACCGGCGCGGCTGGAGCTCTCGGGCCGATCGCCAGCGGCCTGCTGCTTGCCCACTTCTGGTGGGGTTCGGTGTTCCTCATCAACGTCCCGCTGATCCTCGTGGCCCTGATCGGCGGCAGGTACCTGGTGCCGAAGTCCCGGGACCACGAGCAGGCCCCCCTCGACCCGATGGGGGCTGCCCTGTCGACCCTCGGCATCGTGGCGCTCGTCTACGGCCTGATCGAGGCCCCGAGCAGGGGATGGCTGAGCGGGGCCACCCTGGGTTCGTTCGGCGTCGCCGTCGCGGTGCTGGTTGCCTTCGTGCGCTGGGAGCTGCGGGCCGAGCATCCGACGCTGGACATCCGGTACTTCCTCAACCGGGCGTTCTCCATCGGCACCGGCGGCATGATCCTGGTCTTCCTCGCCCTCTACGGCGTGATCTTCCTGCTGACGCTCTACTTCCAGTTGGTGCTCGGCTACAGCCCGCTCTCCACGGCCGTGCGGTTCGTCCCCGTCGCCCTCATCATGCTGACGGTCTCGCCGCAGACCCCGCGCCTCGTTGCCCGCTTCGGCGCCCATCGCACGGTCGGGTTGGGCATGGTCCTGGTGGCGGCCGGGCTGCTGGGGTTCCAGGGACTGGGGCTGCACACGCCGTACCTGTACGTCCTGGCGTGCCTGGTGCCGATCGTCGGCGGCATGGCCCTGTCGATCTCCCCCATGACCTCGTCGATCATGTCGGCGGTGCCGCCCCGGCGGGCCGGGGCTGGCTCGGCCATGAACGACACCACGCGGGAGCTGGGCGCCGCCCTCGGCGTCGCCGTGCTCGGGAGCCTTGCCGCTTCCCGCTACGCCAGCGGCATCAAGGGTGCGCTGGGAGCCCTGGCACCCGCAGCCCGCAGCAGCGTCCAGTCGTCGCTGGCGGGGGCCATGGAAGTTGCCCGAGGCCTGCCCCGTGCGGCGGGCGCCGCCCTTGCGACGAGGGCCGACCGTGCCTTCGTCGGCGGGTTCCACCTGGCCGTCGTCGTCGGGGCCGTGCTGGCTGCCGCATCGGCGGCCATCGTCATCCGGTACCTGCCCCGCCGGCTGACGCAGACCGACGGGCCGTCGGAGATCGATCTTGCAGCCCTCACAGAACTGGAGAGCCCCGAGTTCGCCTAAGCCAAGCACCCGACGCCTGCACCACACGCACAGGCGGGCTTGCTGGACGGGAACAGGTCAGTCGCCAGGGGTCCTCATGCTCGTGGCTCAGGACCGGCGGCTGATGGGCAACCATGCTGCCCGCGGAGACCTCCGGGCCGCTGGGTGGTTTGTCGTGGTCATGGTGAGCACGGTCAGCATCGTCTACCTGGTCCAGCAGGTAGCCGGGGGTGGCTGACGGTCCCTTCCGTTAGTGGCAGGCAGTGGGGTCGTAGCTCTCCGCCGGGAAATGAGCC
>DASPZW010000119.1:0-2903 GCA_035636055.1 Actinomycetota bacterium | reverse complement strand
GGGCGCACAGCGCGGCCGTCTCCTGGCGGCGAACGGTGAGGAGCGGGCGCACCACCCGCCCCCGCCGGGGTGGGATGCCGAGCGGAAACCCGCCCCGCCCCATCCGCAACAGGACGGTCTCGGCGTCGTCGTCCAGCGTGTGGCCGGTGGCGATGCGCCCGGCACCGGCCGCGGCGGCCATGCGTTCGAGCGCTTCGTAGCGGGCCTGCCGGGCGGCGGCCTCTCCCGCGGGCGGCGGTGCCAGCCGGGCCTCGTCGAGCCCGAGACCCAGGGCACGGGCGACGTCCCGGCAGTGGGCGGCGTCGCTGCCGGAGCCTTCCCGCATGCCGTGGTCCACGTGTCCGAGGACGACCTGGTAGCTCAGCGAGGCCAGCACCAGCGCCAGGGCCGTGGAGTCCGGCCCCCCGCTGTAGGCGACGAGGACCCTGGCGCCCGCTTCCAGGAGGCCCTCCCGGCGGATGGCCTCGGCCACCGCCGTCTCAACCTCCACCGTCGTCCCACGTTCGCTCAGGGCACAGGGGTCAAGCAGGGCCCGGGGGTCGTTCAAGGCCCCGGGTTCTCTCAGGGCCCCGGGTTCTCTCAGGGATTGATGCGGGCGAGCCACCGCTGCGGGCCCCGGATCTCCTCGAGGGTCGGCAGGTGCTCGGCGCTGCGGAACGCGGCCCGTACCCCGTCCCTGCCCGCGGCCTGCGAGATGGCGTCGAAGAACTTCTGGCCCTCCTCGTACTGCGCCCGCTTGAGGTCGAGCCCCAGGACACGCCGCATCACCTTGCCGAGCGGACCCTCCCAGGACCCGCTGCTCAGGCTGCGCCGCATGCGCGGCTGCGTGGGGATGTGGGTGCCGGCGACGGCATCCATCAGGAAATTGCCGTGGCCCTCGACCACGCACATCATGGCCTGGAGCTTGTCGAAGATCCTTCGCTGGTCCTCGTCGAGCAAGCGGATGCCGATCGGCGTCGAGTCGCCCTGGCCTCTTTGCCCCGGCATCGACGACGTGACCACCTTGAGCGCCCGCTCCAGCATCGACATGGGTTGCAACTCCAGCGAGGACAGCAGGTCGTGGACCAGGGCGCCGAAGTAGTCCCGCAGCCAGGGGTTGCCCTCGAACTGCGCCCGGTGGGTCAGCTCGTGGGTGGCGACCCACAGCCGGAAGTCCCGGGGGACGAAGCCGAAGCGCCGTTCGGTGATGACGACGTTGGGACCGACGAACCAGACGTCCTGGGCGTTGATGGGATCGATTTCGTACTGGCCGAGCACCCGCTGGGAGATGAAGCCCAACACCCCGCCCAGCTGCGCCCCCAGCGCAGAGCCGTACGCGCGGCGGGTGAAGCCGCCGGCCGCGCTGTCAGGGATCTTGGCGTCGACCTTGTCGAGCAAGGGCGAGAGGAGCTTGACGATCGAGCCGACGTTGGCCTGGGCCCACTCGGAGCGGGACATGACGCGGGCGCGGGCCGGCGTCGAGGGACCGAAACCCGCCTCCTCGACGACAAGCGGTTCCGCCTCCGCGACCAGGTCGGCGAAGTGTCCCGCGAGGTCCTGGACCAGGTAGGACCCCTCCATCGGGTCCGTTGCCAGGCGGCCGGCAACCCGCAAGGCTACCCCCGTATCGACAAGACCTCGTCGCTCGGGGTGCCGGCTTGCGGGGAGGGCGCTCAACTCTTATCAGCCAGCTTCCTTGCGGTCTTCACGTAGCCGAGCACGATGCCGATGAGCGCCAGGACCACGACGGCCCCGGCGATCTTGGGGAAGTACTTCTGGCTCGGCGGTGCCGTCGGGGTCGGCGTCGGGCTGATGCCGAACTGCGCGGCGCCGGTGAGGGTGGGTGTGGGGCTTGCGGACGCCGACGGCGAGGCGCTGGGGCTCGAGGTGA
The DNA here is from genome assembly GCA_035636055.1 of Actinomycetota bacterium. Lineage (GTDB taxonomy): Bacteria > Actinomycetota > CADDZG01 > JAHWKV01 > JAOPZY01 > JAOPZY01. The sequence continues at coordinate 1,033 of DASPZW010000119.1, read as the reverse complement.
CGGGGCCGGTGGCGGCTCCCGTCACGACGATCTTGCCGACCATCCCGAGGGAGGCGTGGTACGTGCACTTGTAGCCGAACGTGCCCGGCTTGGTGAAGGCCGGGGTGGTCTTGGAGTCGCCCGGGTTCAGCGGCGTGAAGTCGAACGAAGCGTCATCCGCCGTGGCGGTGTGGGGGGCTTTCCCGGTGTTCTTGAACGTGACGGTGTCGCCGGTCTTGATCGTGATGGTGTCGGGGACGAAGACGAAGGTCGACCCGCCGCCCGTTTCCGTGGCCTCGACCGTGGTACTGGAGGCCTGGGCGGGGCGGTCCTGCCCAAGTGCGGTGCCGATTGCGGCGCTGGGGAAGAGAAAGACCATGGCAGCCAGGTTCATACCCAGCATCAGCTTGCGGAACATCCACCCTCCTCGCTCTTGGCGCGCATGTGCCGGGTGCGCTCCCGCGCGGTCCGACCGCTCTCGGGGGGGCATTCTACGGGCTGGCGCCCACACCCGCGCCCGGCGGGGTGCGACAGGGGCGCGACGCAGCGATGCGGTTGACGGAGGGTGCGTCCCCGTCTCAGGTCTGCTGCCTCGTTCGGCCCCGCAGCCGGGGGACCTTGAATCCGGCGTGAGCGAAACAGGTGTCGCGACGGTTGTAGATGGACAGCTTCGTGATGCAGCCGGGGTACGAGCAGCAGCGGTCTGCCGAAAAACGAGCGTTACGCCGGGGCAACGCTGATATCCGCGCTCCCTGGATCGGGCCAACCATCGCCAACGGGCCTCTCCCTGTGCTCGGGGCTGAAGGACGAGGAAGATACGTTCACCAGTTGCAACCTAGATTGGCCCTTTCGTATTTCCGTCGTGAGAATTTTCCCGGCAGCCGCCGGCGGCGGGAACGGGCGGGGCTCCAGGGGGGAGTAGCAGCCCCCGGAGCGCAGCGGAGGGGATGAGCTGCAACCCCCCCTGGCTCCTATCCGGGGCTCCTATCCGGGGCTCCTATCCGGGGCTCCTATCCGGGGCTCCTATCCGGGGCTCCTATCCGGGGCTCCTATC
>DASPZW010000118.1:0-5715 GCA_035636055.1 Actinomycetota bacterium | reverse complement strand
CCGGCGCATCGGCTACCTGCCGGAGCTGTTCCGCTACCAGTCCTGGCTGAGCGCCTACGAGGTGCTGCAGCTCCATTGCGACCTCGGCCAGATCCCCGGCTCGCGCGCCAAGGCCGAGGTGGAGCGTGCCCTCGTCACCGTCGGCCTCGCCGAGCGCGCCCACGATCGGGTGGGGACGTTCTCGAAAGGGATGCAGCAGCGCCTCGGCCTCGGGGTGGCGCTCCTCGGCAGCCCGGAGGTCGTCTTCCTCGACGAGCCGACGTCGGCGCTCGACCCGGTGGGCCGCAGGGACGTCCGGGATGTCATCCGCCACCTCCGTGACGGCGGGGCCACGGTGTTCCTCAACTCCCACCTGCTGAGCGAGGTGGAGATGGTCTGCGACCGGGTGGCGGTCGTCCACCACGGGACCGTCATCGCCAGCGGCCCCCTGGCAACCCTGCTGTCGGACTCGGGCGTCCGGCTGAAGGTCGAGGGGCTCGAGCCCGCCGGCCTCGAGAAGCTGGCGCGCTTCGGGGCGCTGCAGGAGGACGGCGACTGGCTCTGGGTCGAGGGCATCACCGTCGACGGCGTGCCCGACCTCGTCGCCGAGATCGTCACGCTCGGCGGCCGGGTGTACGCCGTCGAGCCCCGCCACCAGAGCCTCGAGGATCGCTTCATCCAGCTGCTCGGCGGTGAGGGGCCGTCGTGAGCGTGGCCGTCCTCACCATCGCCAGGGCCACGGTGCGGGAGTCCGCTCGCAAGAAGCTGGTCGTGGCGCTCGCGGTGATCACCCTCCTGGGGATCGGGCTGACGGGATTCGGGTTCTGGCGGCTGACGGTGCTGTCCCACGAGGTGGTCCGAGGCGTCCCGCGGCTCAGCGCCACCGAGCTGAAGACCGTGACCTCCCAGCTCCTGATCGTCGCGATGTTCGCCTTCAGCTTCGTGCTGGCCCTCAGCACGGTCTTCATGGCGGCGCCCTCCATCGCGGGCGAGCTGGAGTCTGGTGTCGCCTCCGCCGTGCTGACCCGCCCGATCCGCCGGATCCAGTTCCTTGCCGGCAAGTGGGTGGGCCTGGGGGTGCTCGCCGCCGCCTACGTGGCGATCGCCTCCACCCTCGAGTTCGTCGTCGTGGACCTGGTGACCGGCTACCGCCCGCCACACCCACTGCAGTTCGTCGCCTTCCTGACGGGGGAGGCCCTCGTCACCCTCACGCTGACGACCCTGCTCAGCACCAGGATGTCCCCGGTCACCGGCGGGGTCGTCGCCCTCGGGGGCTTCATGCTGGCGTGGATGGGGGGCATCGCGGCCGCGGTGGGGACGGCCCTCAACAACCAGGGGGTCGCGACGGTCGGCACCATCACCCGCCTGGTCATGCCCTCGGACGGGCTCTGGCACGGGGCCGTCTACAGCCTGGAGCCCGCCGCGGCGATCGCGGGGGTCCTGAGCTCCGGGCGGGCCCAGGCAGCGGCCAACCCCTTCTTCGCCTCCGCGGGCCCCCCGCTCGCGTACCTGCTGTGGGTGGCGGCCTGGGGAGTGACGGTCTTCTCGGTCGCCTCGTGGAGCTTCCGCCGCCGGGAGATCTGACCGAGTTTGCGCGTGGCCTCCCGAAGAGAGGAGGATTCGCCGCACCACCGGAGAAGGGGGCAGCCATGAGCATGGATCCAGAACTGGAAAGCAAGCTTGCCGAAGTTCTCGAGGCAGAACGGGACCTCGGGGCGACCGAAGAGGCGTCGGAGCTGGAGGAGGCCATCGAGGAGGCCGAGGGTGGCGAGGCCCCGGCGGCGGCCCCGGTTGCCAGCACCGAGGAGCCCCCCGCCGAGCCCGCGGAGGCCCCCGCCGAGCCCGCGGAGGCAGCCGAGGAGCCGGCGGAGGCACCCGCCACAACATAGATTTTGCCAAAAAGTGCGGATAGCGCACTTTTTGGAGTAATCTGCGGCCCGCCGGCCGGGCGGGCCGGGGTCAGGTTGCCTCCGCCCGGCGCCCCACGATGGACAGCAGCTCCGGCTCCCGGCCCCGGATACGCCGGGCTGCCACCTTGAGCCCCTGACGCCACACCAGGTAGCCGTACGCGCCGGAAGCCAGGACGGCGGGGACCAGGGCGGGCCGCCACGTCGCCAGCGAGACCGCCACCGCTACGCCGACGGGGGCGAGCAGCAGGCCGGTGACGGCCATGCCCAGCATCTGGACGAGAACGGGCAGGCAGCCTGCGTTGTTCTGCCACAGGTTGGTCGGCGAGTCCGGGACCGGAACCGGGGCCAGGACCGAGACGACGTTGCCCACCGCGGTGGCGATGCCGAGGACGGTTGCCCCGAGGACCAGGGCGAGCGGCGCGTAGAGCCATCCCCCCGTCCCGGCGGCGAGCGCAACCGTCGCCGCGGCCACCATGCCCAGCCCGATCACCCCGGTGGCGAGGTTCTTGCCCCTGAGGTCCACGGCCGGGTCCCCGCCCGAGGCGACGTTCATCCAGAGGGCCGCCCCGTCGAGCCCGAACTGGTTCGTGGTCATCTGCTGGGCGATCAGCAGACCCCCTGCCGCAGCAAGGAGTACGACCGCGGGATCGGAGACCTTGCCGAACAGCAGGACGGCCAAGCCGGCCACCGGCGTCCCGAGCAGGACCATCAGGCCGGCGCGCCGTCGCGGTTCCCGCCAGTGGTACCGCATCTCCTTGGCGGCCATGGCCCCCGTCCGGTTCCTCGGCAGGAAGGCCAGTGGGCGGGCGAAGAGGTCGCCCGACTTGTTGTCGGCCTTCTTCCCCCCGGCCTCCCGGGTGGTCAGGGCCGCCTCGATCCTGTTCACCCACAGCCACGCCAGCAGGACGACGGCGGCGGCCGCGAGCACGAGGTTGAGGACAGCGGCAGCGATGTCGCCGGAACCGGCCCGGGCCACGGCGCGGGCCGCCCATCCGGACGGGAGCCAGTAGAGGGCACCCGACCCGGCGGGAAGCCGGTGCCCGGGGTGGCGGAGATGACCACCGAGGTGGCCGATGACCTGACCGCCGAGCCCGGCCACCGCCCCGAAGAGCACGCCCACGAACCCGAGGACGTCGCGGCCCTTGCGGGACCGGAGAATCCCCGAGAGCGCCGTGGTCACGAAGCGTGAGCCGACGATACAGAGGCTGAGCTGGACCGCGAGGGCAGCCACGACCAGCACGGCGCCCGGGCCCACCGGCGCGAAGCCCACGATGGCACCCGAGAGCCCCAGCAGCATCGCGATGGGTGCGACGCCGACGCAGGAGGCGGCGAAGAGCCCGGTTGCAAGCTGCCGGCGGGTGAGCGGCAGCAGCGCCAGCCGGATGGGGTCGAGTGTCTCGTCGTTGCCGAAGCCGAGCAGGGGGATCAGCAGCCAGCCGATGAACATGGCGTCGAAGACCAGAGCCACCAAGGCGGCGCCCACCCGGTTGGAGTGCCCGTTCTTCGAGACGAGGCGGGGAAGGGCGAGGACGAAGAAACAGACCGCGGCGAACGACAAGCCGTAGAGGGCGCCGAACAGCAGGCCGAGGCGCCGCTGCCAGCTCGCCCGCAGGCCGTTGCCGATGAGACGGAGCTTCAGCCTGAGGAAGTGCCGAGCCACCGAAGCTCCTTGGTGGATGCGTCGCGCTCTCCGACGAGCTCCACAAAGGCCTCCTCGAGGGTCTTGCCTCGCCGGACGGCCGCAGTGGGGCCCTCGATGACCAGGCGCCCCTGGTGCATGACGGCGACGCGGTCACAGAGGCGTTCTACGAGCTCCATGACGTGGCTGGAGAAGACGACGGTCCCCCCACCGTCGGTGTGGCGCTCCAGCAAGGCCCGGATGCTGCGGGCGGATACGGGGTCGACGGCCTCGAATGGCTCGTCCAGGAAGAGGACGGTCGGGGCGTGGATCAGGGCCGAGGCCAGGCCGATCTTCTTGCGCATCCCGTGGCTGTAGTCCACGACCATGACCTTGGCGGCCTCCGTGAGGCCCAGGACGTCGAGCAGCTCCGGGACACGCTCCTTGACCACGTCGCTGGGCAGCCCGCGGAGCAGGCCGCTGAACGTGAGGAGCTCGCTCCCGGTCAGGCGCTCGAACAACCGGAGGTCCTCCGGCAGCACGCCGATGGAGGCCTTCGCCCGGACGGGGTCCCACCAGACATCGACGCCCTTCACCCACGCCGAGCCGGCATCGGGCCGCAGCAGCCCCGTCATCATGCTGAGCGAGGTGGTCTTCCCGGCGCCGTTGGGGCCGACCAGGCCGAAGAAGCAGCCATGGGGCACGTCGAGGTCGAGGCCCTGGACGGCGACCTTGGCGCCGAAGGCCTTCCGCAGCCCCCGCACACTCACCGCGGGCCGCTCGCCGGCTGGCCGTTCGGGCTCCGCAACGAGGTGCTCGGATTCGGTGTCGGACATTCGCCCCTCCTGTTCGAATCCCACCATACCGAACTCTTTACCCATATATCGGAACTTTCAACCGAGCACCCCGACCATCCCGAATAACTCTGACGTCGCACGAGGCACAGTGCTTGTCCTGCCCGAGCGCTGGGGGTGCCCTTGCGCGCCGCGGTGCCAACGTGCGCGATGATCCAGGGACATATTGCCTAACAGGATCGGTCCCTGGACGACACCACGGCGCTGGGCAACGAAGGGCGGACCTCCCCACGGGACGTCCAGGTACGAAATCCCTCGCCAGCGACCACCGAGGAGGACGTCTACCGGTCGTTCGCCGACGCCCTCCCCGACACCGCCCTCATGGTGTTCGGCAGGGATCTCCGCTACCAGGTCGTGGCCGGTGCCGGGATCACGAGGTTCGGCTGGCGGCGCCAGGACATCCTGGGCCGGCGCCCCAGTGAGATCCTTCCCGCCGGCCAAGCCGGGATCCTCGAGGCCGAGATGCAGCGCGTCCTCGCCGGCGAAGCCCGCCAGTTCGACGCCCGCGGCATCCACGACCCCGGCGCCGTCTGGTCCAACACGCTCACGCCCCTGGTCACGCCCGACGGCACCGTCGTCGGGGGGATGATCATCTCCCGGGAGATCAGCGGGATCCGGGAGAACGAGCGGGTGCATCGCCAGACCGAGGAGCGGTTCGCGGTCGCTCTCGCCGCGGCCCCCGTCTTCGCCTTTGCCCAGGACGATCAGCTCCGGTTCACGTGGGCGCACAAGACCTCGATCAATCCCTCGACCGAGGTCATCCTGGGGCGCACCGACGAGGACGTGCTCCCCCCGGAGGCCGCCGCGGAGAGCCTTGCTGCCAAGCGCCGGGTGCTCGAGACCGGAACCGGCACCCGCCTCGTGCTCAAGGTGCCGGATCGTTGACTTTCGCATCACGTATGCAACGGCGGACGCCAGCGACTTCGCCGGCCGGGGCCGCAGCGAGCTCGTCGGACGGACGATCCTCGACCTCTACCCGCCCCTGCGGGGCACCGGCTTCCTCGACGGCTATCTGGAGGTCCTGCGCACGGGCCGGCCGCTGCACGTGACGGCCATGCCCTACGAGGAGAACGGCATCACGCGCCACTACGACCTGGTCGCCAGCCGCCTGAGCGACGACGAGCTGCTGGTGATCTGGCGGGACGTCACCGAGCGGGAGGCCAACCGTCGTGGGGCGGCACGGGCCGAGGCTCGGGTGGAGGCGGTTCGGGCCATCGCCGAGGAGTTGCAGCGGGGCCTGCTGCCCGGCGACCCGCCCGACATCCCGGGTTTCGCCTTCGCCGTCGCGTACCGGCCTGCCAACGAGACGGCGGAGGTCGGGGGGGACTGGTACGACGTCGTCGTCGTTCCGGCG
>DASPZW010000117.1:0-2499 GCA_035636055.1 Actinomycetota bacterium | reverse complement strand
CGTCAGCATCCACTTCAACGCCGCGGCGTCCCCCGAGAACGGCGGGATGCTGACGGCCTATGACGACGTCCGCCCGTTTGCCGCCGACAACAGGCGGCTGGCGTCCCTGCTGCACGCCCAGATCCTCGGCTCCATGAACGCGAAGGGCTGGGGCATCCCCGATGCCGGCGTGACGACGGACGGGAGCGCGGGCGCCCCGGCCCTCGATGCGGCGGGCCGGGCCTACGGGCGGCTGGTCATCCTCGGACCGGCCGCCCCCGGCTACCTTGCGACCCCGAGCGAGATGCCCGGCGCCGTCGTCGAGCCGCTCTTCCTCACCGACCCGTTCGAAGCCTCGATCGCCGCGGGTGCGGACGGCCAGCAGGCAATCGCGGCAGGCGTCGCCCAGGCGGTGGGCACGTTCCTCGGGGCAGGCGGATGAGCCTGGCGCCTACTGCGCCGAGTAGCTCCCGACCGGGATGGCCGTGGCACCCGTCACTGAGGACGGCACGAGTTCGACCCACGTCACGCCGGGCGTGAGGTCGATGGGCTTGCCCGCCGCGTCCCGGTAGTACGTGGGCTGGCCCATGCCCTCGCCTGGGCGCCACCAGGTTCCCGTCACGCAGGTCCCAGCCCGGCACACCAGCGTCGGTCCGGAGCCGAGCAGGTTCGGGACCGGCTGGTGGGAGCCGCTCGGGTCCTCGATCCACCAGCTCATCGTGACGGGCACCCGCTGGATGATCACGTTCTGGGCCGAGATGATCCCGCCGTTGGCCAGGTTGGCGGGGGAGTTCGCGTAGTAGCGCTGGTAGGCGCCGGCGGACGCCGTCCAGTGCCAGTACACGTCGGAGTACGACGAGAAGTTGGCGTGGATCAGCGCTCCGGGCCCACCCGGGGCGGGGTTCGCCGAGTAGGTGAAGATCGGGGTGGCCGTCCCCCCGATCTGGGCATCGGGTCGTGCATAGAGTGCGGTCGTGCTGGTGTAGAGGTTGTGCGGGTTGGGCCGGCTGTCCCGGCCGTACCCGCCACCGTTGCTGTAGCCGACGTCGACGAGCCATCCCGCCTTGACGGCCGCCGCGAGGGCTTCCTGGGTGGGCGGGCTCCCGCCGGCGCTGCTCATGAGGGCCTTGCCGGTCTGGTTGGTCATGTAGACGTCGGCCTGCCGGAAGCTGCGCACCGGCTCCACCCGAGCGGCGTCCTTGCACTGGTACATCACGACGAAGCGGGTGATCCCGCCCTCGACCGGCTCCTCATAGATGATGTCGGCAGCGTCGAGGCCGACAGGGGGCCGGGACTCCGGTGCGTTCTCGACCTTGATGGCCAGCGTCGGGCGGTTGGGGACGGCGCCACCGGCAGGCGTCTGGCCGGTGAGCGGGCAGACCGGCGGCGGGGGCGGGGGAGCCGGCGACTGGCTGGCCGCGGGTGGGGGGGTGGATGTGGCGGAGGCGGTGACCTTGGGTGCTGCCACTTTCTTGGACCCACCGCACGCAGCGCCCACAAGGGCCACCGCTGCGACGACGCACGCGAAGCGCATCGCCTGTCCTCTCACCTGCCGCGCTGATGCCACGCTCATTGTCTCCTCTCGAAATCCACGGTCCGTGCAAGCCAAGCCAAGTTCACCGACGTCCGGGTCGGCACCGTGGGGGTTAGCAGAGTGTAATGGGCAGTCTCCCGGATGCGCAAAGACCCAAACGGGGGATCAGCGGCACTCCGGGGTCTGCCCGCGGTGGCAGCCCCAGGGTCCCGGACGGCCCCGCGCATCCAAAGCTTGTATGCGCATCTTCGTCATTCCACTGAAGCACCTTTAGCCTGTTGGCGGGGGATTGGCTAGGGGCCGGCCGAGGTGTTCGACAAGCACGGGGGGTCTTTCAAACCCTCCAGCGGCGCCGGTCGACCTTCGTCGAAGGAGGCTCCAGCCCCAATGCCGTTCATGTAGAGGGCCGGGAGGGCAGACGGCACATTTGGCGTCCATTGGAACCCGTTGCAGAGCATGGTCGAGGGGCGGGTTCGTGAGGCACGTTGACTGATTCCCGGACGTCGCCACTGTGCGTGGTGGCTTCCCAGCCTGAGCGACGACCCGCTCCGAATTCTTTGAGTACAAAGCGGCGCTCTACGCCATTCCATACTCAAAGATAGAGTCAGGCCCATGGGAAACTGGACGATCTGGTCTTAGGGTGGGCGCCCTGAAGCCTGGAAGACCACGCTCCGTGAGAACGAAGCGGGATTGAGAACGTTGCGCCCACGCCCGGCACCACCCCCTCGAAAAAACGGCGCCGAGTGGGTGGGGACGGTCGCCGGACGTCCCGGACGACGAGGGTAGCCTTCTATGGGCCCAAGGAGGCCCCGGGAACCAGCGGTGGAGGTGGGATTTGAACCCACGGAGCCCGTAAAGGCTCACGCGCTTTCGAGGCGCGCCCGGTCGGCCGCTTCGGTACTCCACCTCGGCCAGTATAGGGGCGCTAGGTGAGTCCGCAGGAAGTGGCATTTTCAGACACCCGCGTCTCCGGAGCAGGTCATTTT
>DASPZW010000116.1:0-5334 GCA_035636055.1 Actinomycetota bacterium | reverse complement strand
CTTCGTCGTCCTCGGCATCGCGGCCCTCACGACGACGGCCACCACCGGCAGCGTCCTGCAGATGGTAAACCACGGCCTGTCGACCGGGGCGCTGTTCCTGCTGGTCGGCATGCTGTACGACCGTGCCCACACCCGCCAGATCGCCGACTTCGGGGGCCTGGCCTCGGTGCTGCCCGTCTACGGCGGCCTGTTCCTCTTCGTGTGCCTGAGCTCGCTCGGGCTTCCCGGGCTCAACGGGTTTGTCGGCGAGTTCATGATCCTGAACGGCACCTTCCCGGTGCTGCGCATCCTGGCGATCCTGGGCTCCGGCGGGGTGGTGCTGTCCGCCATCTACCTGCTGTGGGCCTACGAGCGCGTGTTCCACGGCCCGGCGAAGATGCCCCACCCCGAGCGCAAGAGCCTGTGGAAGGACCTCTCGGTGCGGGAGCTTGCCGCGGTCGTGCCGCTGCTGGTCATGACGGTGGTGATCGGTGTCTACCCACGGCCGTTCCTGAGCCGGATCGAGCCGTCGGTGCGCCAGACCATCCACGACGCATCCGTGGCCGGCGCCACGCCGGGGTCCCCGCCAGGCCCCGAGACCACCGCACGAGGCAAGCCGTGAGCGCCCCCCACCTGGTGGTGCCGGGCGCCGATGTCCGGGCCGTCCTCCCCGAGGCCATCCTCGCCGCGGGGGCGATGGTGCTGCTGGTGCTGGGTGCGAGCTTCCGCAAACGCCGGCCGGGTTTCCTCGCCGTCGCCACCATCGTCATCCTCGCCCTGTCTGCCGGCGGCGCCCTCCTCGGCATCGGCCACTTCAGGTCGGCGTTCGACGACCGCATCGCCCTCGACGGTTTCGCCACCTTCACCAAGGTGCTGCTCTGCGCCGCCGCGGCGGTGGCCGTCCTCGCCGCCCACTCGTTCCTCAAGCAGGAGGAGGCGCCCCAGCCCGAACTGTTCGCCCTGGTCCTCTTCGCCACGGCCGGCATGATGCTCATGGCCTCCACCGCCGACCTGCTCCTGCTCTTCGTCGCCCTGGAGACCTTCTCGCTGGCCTTCTACGTGCTGGCGGCGTTCCGCCGCAACCGGAAGGACTCCCAGGAGGCCTCGCTCAAGTACTTCCTCACCGGCTCCTTCGCCTCGGCGTTCCTGCTGTACGGCGTCGCCCTGAGCTACGGGGCGCTCGGCACCACCCGGTTCCCGGGCATGGGGGCGATCGCGACCTCGAGCGTGCCGATGAGGGGGCTCCTGCCCATCGGTCTGGCCCTGGTCCTCGTCGGGCTGGGGTTCAAGGCGGCGGCCGTCCCGTTCCACATGTGGACGCCGGACGTCTACGACGGGGCGCCCGCCCCGCTGTCGGGCTTCCTTGCGGCCGGGTCGAAGATCGCCGCCTACGCGGCAGCCCTCCGCCTGCTGACCCACGCCTTCCCGCTCCTGCAGCCCCAGTGGCGGCCCGCCGTGGGGGCCGTCGCGGTCCTGACGATGGTGGTGGGCAGCGTCGTGGCGATCGCCCAGAAGAATGTCAAGCGGATGCTGGCCTACTCCGCCATCGCGCACTCCGGCTTCCTGCTGATCGGCGTCGCCGCCGGCACCCCGGCGGGCATCTCCGGGTCCCTGTTCTACCTCGCCGCCTACAGCTTCACGATCCTCGGCGCCTTCGCCGTCGTCTACGCCGTCGGGGGGCCGGGGGAGGAGCACATCACGATCGACGACTACCGCGGCCTCGGGCGCCGGCGCCCCTGGCTGGCGACGGCGCTCAGCCTCATGCTCCTGTCGCTGGCCGGGATCCCGCCGACGATCGGTTTCTGGGCGAAGGTCGAGGTCTTCGGGGCCGGCACGGGCGCGGGCCTCACCCCGCTGGTGGTCGTGGGGGTGTTGACAAGCGCGATCGCCGCGGCGTTCTACCTTCGCCTGGTCGCCGTCATGTTCCTCGACGGCGACGAGCACTGGGCCGGCGCCGTGAAGGAGCGGACCGCCCCGGGCCTGGGCCTGGCCGTGGCCGTCTCCTCCCTGGCCGTTGCGGCGGTCGGCGTCGCCCCGGGTTTCCTCATCGAACTTGCCAAGAAAGCCACCTTCGCCATCCGCTGAGGCCCCGCCCCCGCCGGGACTGTCGGGACTCGCTCCGGACCTTTTTTGTGTGAAAAGCCACCATAGGGACGGCTATTCACACAAAGATCATCATGGGACCCACCTCAGAGTCCACTCACACGAATGAGAATGGGGTCCTTTGCCGGCCTCGGACCGGCCGGGTCGCTCCAGCGTCACCACGTTCTGTGGTCGCCCTCGTACCTGGTGGCCGGGTCCTGGCGCATCCTTGGCTGTCTCGCCGCGCCAGGCGCGGTCAAACGGCCACAGTTTAAGTCCGTGGCTTCTGCACAGCACCAAAACGGGTGTTATGGGAAAATGGCGACCCCGTAGTGACCACGTAGAGTGGTCGACCTTCCAATGGCCGCCCGCCGCCGACGGAGTCATTGGTCCCCAGACGTGGACCGCTGCGTGGACCGCGCCGCTATAAGGCCATCTGGCCGAACTGCCAGTTTGTTCACCGTCACGCTCCGGCAGGGGGTCTGAGCTGGACGCAGCCACGTCCTCGGCATCATCACCAGCGCACGTTGGACGAACAGCGTTCCGAACGGGTCCAGTTCAGCGCGGCGACAACTGTCTGCGTTCTTGCGCAGCCACTGTCAGGTTTTCAGCGCTGCAACGTTCCTGACCTCATTGGGGTCGGGGCAGGCTTGAAGATGCCCTACGGGAGCGGCGTCAGCTACTGCTCTCCGTACCCCCTGCCGGGCCGGCGGGCTTGCCGCCGCCCTGGTAGGCGTTCTCGGGGGCCTTGTGGCTCTTCTCCCTGCCCTGCTTCCCGACGTCAGGAGCCCAACCGTGCTTGTCGGCGTCCGTGCCCTTCTCCTCTTCCTTGCCGGTGTCCTCGTTGAATGAGCCTGTATCGCTCATGACGGACCTCACTTTCGAGTTTGTTGCCGTCATCGTTTGGTTTACCCGCTCCCCGCGACGGGCCACCTGGTTGGGCACGAAGCCCTCACATCGGCGCTGCGCCCGTTCCGGAGCGGGCCTGCCCGCCGGGGTTCCCGTCATTGAACGCGCCGAATGACCTCTCATTTCAAATCCTTGCCACCATGCAACCCCCTTTCTGCCGCCGATCTTGGATCGATTGCTATCGTCGCGCCGAGGCGATCCTGGGGCGAGTGTCGACGCTCAGCGTCCCGCCCGCCGTTCACCGGACGATCGAGCAACCGAAGGCGTCCGTCTCGGCCACGCGGACCTCGCGGTGCGCGAGGAGGTCGTCCACCGCCTCCTGCAGGTCGCGCTGACGCACCCCCATCCCCGTCGGTGCCGTCGCCGCTCTGAGTGGCGGGCTTGCCCTGCGGAGGAGGGGCTCCGAAAAAACGAAAGGCTGTTTGGCCGCGCATACCGCGGTGAAACATGCCCTCGAGTGTCACCCCCCTTCTGGAATCCGGACATGTCGGTCACCCGGGCCCCATCCGACCTTTGGGGCGACCACTGAGCGTGATGGACCAGCCGAGACTCGAACGGTCCCTGCTTGCCAGGGCGTCCTGGTTGGGAGGCGCCGGTGTAGCCGAAATGGCCCACGATCACCTCGGGTTGGAAGACCTCGACCGTCTGGCCGGGGAGGGGGTGGCCCGTCTGGCCCGGGCGGATCGGACCGAAGCATGCCATCCGGATGGTCGCGGGGCTCGGGTAGCCGGTGCTCCCGTTCACCAGGGCTCCAAACACCTGGTTGGGCCCGATCGGGCCGCCCAACGGGAGTTGTGCCCCGACCGGGGCCGCGGCAAGGGCGATCGCGAGCGTGGCACCGCACGCCAGGAAGGCGACGCGCCGGCGCACGCGCCGGCCGAGGGAGGTTGCGATCCGGATAATTGGCTGGGCAGCCATGACGTGGTCCTTTCCGCGGCGGAAGGGGGGCGCCGCACTGCCGACGTTAGCCATCTCACATGACGCACCCCGGGAGACGACAATTCGGCAAACGAGGAGTGAACAGATCCCACAAGCGGGTGCGGCACCCGACTAGGCCGACGGCTGTCAGGAGCGCATCCCCGGACCGGGCGCCTTAGGGGCCTAGAGGGGCCAGCCCTCCTCGCGGAGCTTGGCCCGCAGGGGCGTCTCGATCTCTTTGGGCGCCCGGTCCACGTACTCCTTGGCCTGGCTGACGAGGACCCTCGGCAGCTCGCCCAGGTACTTGATCGCCACCTCGGGAGAGAAGTCCCGGCCCGTGTGGTCCTTGAAGTTGGAGGGCAGCTCCGTCCAGATGACGGCGTCGAACTCGTGGGCCCTGGCCCACTCCTTCACCCCGTCGGCCATGTCCGGATTGAGCCGGCAGCGATGCTTGTTCTCCCGGACGTCGACGAAGCCGATGCGCTTGGGGTTCGTCGCCCCTTCCGCCTTCATCAGGTCCTGGACTGCGGCGTCAAGGTCGTTGCGGCGGCTCTTCGCGTACAGGGTGACGACGGTCGTCCCGTGGTCGGGATCGATGACCGGGATGAGCCGGCAGTCCACCGCCACCCGGGAGAACTCGATCGGCAACTCCGGCCCGCCCGCCTGCCAGGCCTGCTCAGGGTGCTCCTCGTCCTCCGACACGAGCGGGAGCTCGCCCGGATCCCAGGCGAGCGCGCCCCAGGTGAGGATGGCGATCCTCTTCGGGAGCTTGAAGTACGAGTCGTCGATGTTGGCCCGGGCGTCCGTCGAGACGTGCCAGTCGAAGCCCTGGTCGGCCGCGTTGCGCGGGGGTGCGTCGCTCATGAAACGAGCCTACCACCGGCGGTATTTCCCGGACCCGGGGGTCTTCGCCGCCGTGTGGTACCTTGCAGGCCACATGCGCTTGAGGGGTGGCGAACTCGGTGCCTAAGGGATACTTCGGCCAGTATCTGACCCTGGCCTTCTTCGCGGGCATGATGCTCCTCCTTGTCGCCGGCACCCTCGGCCTCAACAAGCTGATCAGCCCAAAGGTCCGCCGCAAAGAGAAGTACCTGACGTACGAGTGCGGGGTCGATCCCGTCGGCGGCGGCTGGTCCCAGACCCAGATCCGGTACTACCTCTTCGGCCTGCTCTTCGTCGTCTTCGACGTCGAGGCGGTCTTCATCTTCCCCTGGGCGGTGGTCTTCGACAAGATCGGCACCGGAGCGTTCGTCGAGATGGTCATCTTCATCGGCATTCTTGCCCTGGGTCTGGCCTATGCCTGGCGCAAGAAGGTACTGGAGTGGCTGTAGCGTGACCATCGACGGCGACGGGCGGGAGCGTGTGCACCGCGTCAAGCTTCCCAAGCCCGTGTCGTTCCTGCTCAACTGGAGTCGCAAGTACTCGCTGTGGATGTTCCAGTTCGGG
>DASPZW010000115.1:0-6212 GCA_035636055.1 Actinomycetota bacterium | reverse complement strand
AGCCGCCCGTCCCGTTCACCGTCCCGGCCGTCACCCGGGCGCCGGGCGTCTTTTCGACGGGGATCGACTCGCCCGTGACCATCGATTCGTCGACAGCGCTCGTCCCCTCGATCACCACGCCGTCGACGGGGATCTTCTCGCCGGGGCGGACACGCAGCGTGTCGCCGACGCGCACCGACTCGATCGGCACCATCCGCTCCCGGCCTCTCTCAAGGAGGCACGCCTCCTTGGCTCCCAGCTCCACCAGCGCCCGGAGCGCACCGGAGGCCTTGCCCTTCACCCTCGCCTCGATGAAGCGGCCGAGCAGCAGGAAGGAGACGATCAGCGCAGCGGTGTCGTAGTGGAGGTGGCCGCCGAAGGCAGTTGCACCGTGGTCGTGGGCGCCGCGCAGCAACTCGAAGGTGGAGAACGCGAACGCGGCGGTGGTCCCGATGGCGATGAGGGTGTCCATGTTGGCCGTGCCGACGCGGGCACGGGCCACGGCCGAGCGCACGAAGGGCCAGCCGCACCAGTACACGACAGGCGTCGCCAGCACCGCCGAGGCATACCGTGCCCAGGTCGCATGCGGCCAGGCCATCGACAGGACAAGGACCGCCGCCGCAAGGGGCCAGGCGACGAGCAGCCGCCGCAGCCAGGCCGCCTGCTCCTCGGCCAGCTCGGCGTCGCGCCCGGCTCCGCTCGACGGTGCCCCGAGGGGCTGGAGCCGGTAGCCCGCCCTCCCGACCGCGCCGATCAGGTCGCGCTCGGGGGCCGGCACGCTGCCGTCAAGCTCGACGGTGGCCCGGCCGGTGGCGAAGTTGACGCCGGCCGAGGCCACACCCTCGTGGCGCTGGAGCGTGCGCTCGACGCGGGCCGCGCAGGAGGCGCAGGTCATGCCCCCCACGTCGAAGACCAGGACCCTGCCCGGGTCCGCAGCCTTGCCCTCCGGTCCGGCCACCCGCGTCACGCCGTGAGCGGCGCGCCTCCGTCACCGTCGGGATCGATCGGGCCGGTCGTGACGCGGTCGAAGCGCATCGCCTCCATGAGTTCGTCGACGATCTCCCCGGTGCGGCCGGCCACCATGGCCGCGGCGACGCAGGTCTCCAGATGGTTGCGCAGCACGATCCGGCTTGCCCGCTCGAGCTGGCCCTGGACGGCCGAGAGCTGCTTCATCACGTCCGGGCAGTAGGCATCCTCCTCCACCATGCGCAGCACGGCGTCGAGATGGCCCCGGGCGGTGCGGAGCCGGTTCACCACTGACCGCTGGTATTGCTCTTTCATGCCCCCCATCCTACCCCACCTGGGGTGGGATGTGCACAGGTTGGTTGCCACTGAGAGTGGCCACCAACCCATCACCCAGAGTGGTGACCGGTAGTCAGATGAGCCCCATCACAAATGACGGCAAAACGGTCACGCCATTAGGGCATGCGGAGATGCCCGCGAGTCTCCGATCAATTCAGTAGACGGCCCAGAGCTGGCGGCGGCCGAATCCGGCGGGGACCACCACGGTCCCCCATCCACCGAGCGAATCGAGTGATCGCATGAACCTGCATCAGCGCGGGCGCGCCCTTGTGACGTCACTGTTTCTCCTTGCTGCCGGCCTTGCCCCCCTTGCCACCCGGGCGGCGGCGACATCCGGGGTCCCGGCTTTCGACCACATCTTCACGATCGTCATGGAGAACACCTCCGCCTCCTCGATCCTGGGCAACACGGGGGAGGCGCCCTACATCAACGGGCTGGCGGCGAAGTACGGGACGGCCACCAACTACTCCGCCATCTCTCACCCCAGCCTGCCGAACTACCTGGCGCTGACGGCCGGCAGCGAGCTGGGCGTCACCGATGACTGCAACGACTGCTTCCAGGCCGCCCCGAACATCGCCGTCGACCGCGTGGAGGCATCGGGGCGGACGTGGAAGGCGTACATGGAGTCGATGCCGGCCCTCTGCTCGCCCGGGGACTCGGGCGACGGCCTGTACGTCCAGCACCACAACCCCTTTTATTACTTCGACGACATCCGGACGAACCCGTCGGAATGCGGGAAGATCGTTCCCTTCAGCAGCTTCGGCGGCGACCTCTCCTCGGCCGCAACGACGGCGAACTACGTCTGGATCTCGCCGAACAACTGCAACAACATGCACGACTGCTCGATCGGCACAGGCGACACCTGGTTGTCGCGCACCGTGCCGGCCATCCTGGGCTCCCCCGCGTTCACGTCGCAGAACTCGGCGCTCTTCATCACCTGGGACGAGGACGACTCCAGCACGAACTCGAACAAGGTGGCGACCCTGGTGGTCGCCAAGAGCGTGCCGGCCGGCTTCCGCACCTCGACCGCCTACAACCACTACTCGCTGCTCAAGACCATCGAATCGGCATGGGGCCTGGCCCCGCTGACCTCGAACGACGCGGCGGCCACCCCGATGAGCGCCTTCTTCGGGTCGCCGACCCCGACGCCGACCCCGACCCCGACGCCGACGCCGACCCCCAAGCCGACTCCCACGCCGACGCCGACCCCGACCCCCAAGCCGACTCCCACGCCGACGCCGACTCCCGCGCCGACGCCGTCGCCCACCCCGCCGGGGAGCGCCGCAGTCTTCGCCCAGGACAGCTTCGCCGGGCGCAGCACCGCCGCCGGGTGGGGCACCGCCTCGGACGGCAACACCTGGACCCTCCAGGCGGGCATCGCCGGGGTGCTGTCGGTGTCGGGCAACGAGGGGCGGGTGCTGGGCAGCGGCGCCATGGGGACGGTGCGGGCGACGCTGGGGACCCACACCGCCGCCGACACCGACGTCGTCGCCCGCTACACCTCCGCTGACTACGCCAACGACAACGGGCACCTGGTGTCGAGGTTCTCCGGCACCGGGACCTACTACGCCGCCGGGCTCGACTCGCCGAACGGCACCCCCGAGCTCAACATCATGAAGGTGAGCGGCGGGTCCCAGACCCGGGTTGCCGGCGTCGCCTTCGCCGCCGTCAACGGCACCTCGTACTGGGAGCGGACCAGGGTCGTGACCTCTGGATCTGGCGCCGTGATCTCGGTGCGGGCCTGGAAGGACGGGACCGCGGAGCCCGGCGGGTGGAACCTCACCTACACCGACTCGTCTCCGCTGCCGGCGGGCAGGGCCGGGATCGAGTCGTGGGACGACGGGCTCGGCTGGAAGATCGACCACTTCGCCGCCTCGGTGCCAGGTGGCACCACGCCCACGCCGACGCCCACACCGTCGCCGACGCCGACGCCTAAGCCCACCCCGACCCCGACGCCAACCCCGTCCCCGACCCCCACGCCGGCGCCGGGCAGCCCCTCAGGCGTTGCCATGCCCACGGGCAACATCCCGGGCTGGAACATGGCCTTCTCGGACGACTTCGGTGGCACCTCGCTCAACCCGGCGGCCTGGGGCACCTACAACGGGCAGCCGGGCGGCGATCCCGGCGGCTGGTGGGACCCGTCCCACGTCGTGGTCAACAACGGCGTGCTCGAGCTGCAGACGTACAAGGACCCCGCCTTCGGCAACCGGTGGGTCTCCGGCGGCGTTTCCAGTGCCCCGGCCCTGACCCAGCAGTACGGCAAGTACCTGGTGCGCTTCCGGATGGACAAGGGCAACGGCGTTGCCGGCATCCTGCTGCTGTGGCCCTCGAACGGGGGCTGGCCGCCGGAGATCGACTTCGCCGAGGACGGGGGCGGCAACCGGAGCCAGAGCACCGCCACCCTTCACTACGGCTCGAACGACTCGCAGGTGCAGCAATCGGTGACCGCGGACTTCAGCCAGTGGCACACGATGGGCGTCGAGTGGACGGCGGGCGTCCTCAGGTTCACGCTCGACGGCGCTGTCTGGGCGACGATGAGCTCGCCCAACGTCCCCTCCATCCCGATGGAGCTCGACGCCCAGGCCCAGGCGGGGACGTGCGGTGACCAGTGGACTCCCTGCCCGGATGCCACGACACCCGCCCACGTCACCATGCAGATCGACTGGGTGGCGGCCTACCGCCCGGCTTGACCTTCCAGTCGCTCCGGGGGGGCTGCTACTCCCCCCTGGACCCCCCCTGGCTTTTCAGGCGTGATGGTCGGCTCCGTGCTCGTGGGCGTGCTCCCGGGCGTCGTGGCTGTGGGTGTGCTCGTGGATCAGGTTGACCCTGAGCAGCAGGTCCCGGTCGGCGAGGATGTCGCCGGGGCTCCCCTCGGCCACGATGCGGTGGTCCTCCGAGAACACGACGCAGCGGTCGGTTACGACGTGGAGGGTCTCCAGGTCGTGCGTCGCCAGGACGATGGTCTTGCCCGCCTCGTTCAAGGCGACGATGAGCTCGATGAGCCACTGCTGCGTCCTGGGATCGAGGGCGGCGGTCGGCTCGTCGAAGAGCAGCACCTGCGGGTTCATCACCAGCACCGAGGCGATGGCCACCCGTTTCTTCTGGCCGCCGGAGAGCTGGTAGGGCGCCCGGTCCGCGAGCCCGGCGATGCCGAGCAGGTCGAGGGTGTCCGCGACCCGTTGCTCGACCTCGGCCGGCGGCATCGCCATGTTGAGGGGCCCGAAGGCCACCTCCTCCCGGACGCTCGGCGAGAACACCTGGGCGTCGGAGTTCTGGAAGATGAAACCGACCCGGGAGCGGAAGGCCCGGTTGAACTGCTCGTCCTCGAGCGCGTCCTCGGTGACCTCGGCCCCGAACGCCGTGAAGGAGCCCGCGTCGGGGAACAGCAGGCCGTCCACCATCTTCAGCAGGGTGGACTTGCCGCAGCCGTTGGCGCCCAGGAGGGCCACCTTGTCGCCGGCGCGCACGGCGAGCGACACCCGGTCCAGGGCGGGGAACCGTCCGAGATACGAGTACGAGACACCGTCGAGGCTGAGCAGGAGGCCGTTAGCGTCCGAGGACACGGTCGCCCCCCACGGCGGCGAACGCCAGAACAAGGCAGGCGAGGCCCCAGGCGACGTCCATCGCATGTAGGCGGCGCTGGCTCAGGGTCGGCACGTTGCCGGTGTAGCCCCGGGAGGTCATCGCCATGTGGACCTCTTCCGAGAGGGCGTTGGCCTTGCCGAACAACGCCCCCGCCGTCGCCGCAACCAGCGAACGGCCCGCCCGGACGTCGCTGCCGCGAGCCCGGCCCCCGCTGCGCGCCTTGCGGGCCGCGTACATGTCGGTGACGGCGTTCAGCAGGTGGAAGATGTAGCGGTAGCACATGCCGAGGACCACCACGAAGATCCGCGGCACGAACAGCGCCCGCAGGGCGGCGAGCAGCCCGTTCCACGGGGTCGTCAGCGTGAGCAGCACGACGAGGGAGATCGAGACCGCCACCCGGGTGACGATGAGCCCACCGGCGACCAGCCCCTGCGACGTGATGCCCACCGCGTGGCCGAACCACCAGTGCCCTAGCGGAAGAAGCACGTGGCCGGGCGTGACGATGGAGAGGGTGGCCGGCAGGACGACGATGCCGGTGAAGATCGGGATGAACAGCCACACCCGCCGGACGAAGAAGCGCAGCGGCAGGCCCGAGGCTGCGGCGAGCACCAGCGTCCCGAGATACATCGCGACCAGGACCGGGACGTGGCGGACCAGGGCGGCGGCGACCAGGAGGGCGACGACCGAGACCAGCTTGATCCGTGGGTCCATCCGTTGGAGGAGCCCTTCGCCCGAGGACACCTCTTCGGCGAAGATCGCCTGGCGCATGACGGCGGCTGCCCCGTTGAGCGTCTTGTCCACGAAGCTGCCCTTCCGCCGCTTGCCCATGAGATCGCAGAGCGGAAGGTCCACCTGTTCCGCGAGCAACCAGGCCGGGACGGCGCCCACCCCCGACGACACCCCACCGGGTACCAGCTCGGATACGGCTTCCTCGTCAGGACCTGATCCCGAGGGCGTCCGGCGCCGCAGCGCGAACAGCGCGAGGACGATGAACGCGATCCCACCGACCCCAACCCCCGCCGACACCAGGTACCCGATCACCGGGTGGTTGCCCCCGGCGAAGCCGTAGCCGTCCAGGAGGGCGTGGTGCCACATGCCGGCGTAGTGCCGCAGGCCCGCCGGCACGGCCGTGAGGTGGTACTTGGCCAGATCCAGCCCTGCCGGCTTCGCCTCGCCGAAGGCACCGCCGCCCGCCAGCAGGCCGAGCGGCGTCAGGACTCCCACGACCGCCAGCGCCACCAGCCCCAGGCGCCGTCCGGACCGCCGCCGGGAGGGGACCGCCAGTTCCGGTCCCGCCAGGTGGGGATGGTTGAGCCGCAGCAACGGGAGGTTGGCCCGCTGCAGGT
>DASPZW010000114.1:0-3929 GCA_035636055.1 Actinomycetota bacterium | reverse complement strand
TGCATCGCCCCGCGGACCCGGGCGTTGTTGAGGCGCCCGATGTAGGGCAGCGACCCGATCCGGGTCCCGGCCTTGGCGTAGTCGACGATGCGGCGGACCGAGATCTGGCGGAAGGGGCCGCTGTCGGTCGTGATGCCCTTGACGACCCGGAAGCCGGACTTGCGCTCAAGGGGCAGGACGCGGCTCCCCAGGAGGGCCTTGAGCATGCCGTCGTTGTAGTAGGTCGTGAGGCCGGAGACGGCGAGTTCCTTGTTGGTGGGGCTCACCTGGACGGCCAGGGAGGCGATGAGGCCGGCGACCGCCGCCGCGGAGTACGCCGGTGGGAGCTTGACCGGCGTGCCCAAGGCCAGATCGGTGGCGACGATGCCCGGGGCCACGAGGATGACCCGGTCGTCGCCGACCGAGTCGGCGTTGCCCTGGACCGTCGGGACGTCGTCGGCGTCGGCCCCGACGACGGCGATGCGGTCGAGCCCGTTGTTCTCGGCGTTCTCGACGTGGGCGAGGAGGGCCGCGCTGGCGTTGGCGAAGCTCTGCCCGGCCAGCACGACGATGTTGACGTCCTGAGCGTCCAGCACGGCAAGCGCCGCCGTGTAGTCGGCCGTTCCGGCCCCCTCGCCGTTGGAACCGCCGGCCAGGGGCAGCGCCGTCGGCGTGAGGTCCGGCAGGTTGGATGCCTGTGCCGGCGCGATCGGCGCGACATCCACCAACGTCGAGGCTGCCAGGTCGTTGGCGATGTCGAGAGCGTCGGCGACGGTGTAGGTCTCCTTCACGTTGCCGTACCGGATCTCGATGTCCCGGGCGGCCGCTTGGGCGACGGTGTAGGTGGCGCTGACCGTGTCGCCCGCGGCGGGCTTGTCGGTGGGGGCGAAGGTGAGGTTGCCGGTGGTCGGGCTGACGACGACGGTCCCGGTGCTGGGCGCGCCGGGCGGGCTGGGCTGGGGCACGAGGGCGAGGCGGGAGGTCTGGCCGGTACCACCCTTCGTCACCTTCACCGCGTTGCGGGGCGACGGGACGATGTTCGGCAGGAGGGCGCCCACGTTGCCCCCTCCGTCCACGGGGATGGCGCGCGGCTCGACGAAGGCGTTGGCCGAGGCGGGCTTGACGGCCACGGTGATGTCACCGGACCAGGTGCCGGGCGACTTTGCCGTCAGCGTCGCCACCGTGTCCGGCCCCTTGAGGAGGGCCCGGGAGCCCGGGGCCGGCGTCCCCGCCGCGGCTCGCACGGCGTACACCGTGGACGCCCCGTTGGCGAAGGCCTGGTGCAGCGCCCGGGTGAGCGTCAGCTCGCTGTTGGTCCCGCCGGCCCAGGCATCCGGGGGGCCGAACGTAGCCGTGGCGTCGGCGAAGGCGGAGAGGATCTGCACGGACCCGACCGGGCCTTTGCTCGCCGTGCCGACCACCCCGAGGTTGCCCGTGGCGATCCCTGAGACACCGATGAGGCCCTCAGCCCGGACCTCGATGTAGGTGCCCGGGATGATCATCTCGGTGATTGCCTCTGCCATCTCCGTTGCCTCCTCGCCTCAGGTGGTCATGGAAGGTCCATGGCCTCGTTGACGTCGCTGGTGTCGAGTTCGTGCACGTCCACGTGAACCTTTTGGATGATCCCGCCCGGTCCCGTCTGGGTCGGGGTGACAGCCTCGAAGGAGAACGCAGCAGCGATCGGGAGCCGGAGCCCGGTCGCGCCCCCCGGCTGAAGTCCGTCGAGGGTCGTCAGGTTGATCGGGCCGACCGAGGCAGCGGCGAGCTTGCCGAATCCGGCCCCGGTGGTCGCCACGGCGTCCTCAAGCTTGCCGGTGACCGCGGTGGCGAGGTTGACAAGGGTCGTCTCGTCGCCGGCCCACAACTCGATCGTGAAGGTCCCCGAGGTCCTGCTTCCGGTGTCGGACGACCAGGAGGTGTTGGACACCTTGTGGCTCCCGACCAGTCCCCCGATGCCGGCCGGGAAGTCCTGCACCTCACCGACCGAGGCAACCACCCTCGGTAGGTCCGCCACGGCGCTGGGGCGCCGGAGGCCGATGTGGTCCTGGGCGACGACGCCGGTCGGAAGGGTCTTGAGCAGCGTGACGAGACTCTGGAGTGCTTCCCACGCAGGCACCCCTCAGGCCCGCCGGGTGTCCCGGTCCGGCGCCGCCGGGCGCGATGCACCCTGTCCCGCAAACCCTGAACGCATCGCTCACCCTTCTCGCGCCCGAACGCCACGAGATTAGGAACCAGCGGGCGTGAAGTCAATACTTGCGAGTGATTTCTGCGCTTGGCCGGTTGGCGTTCGGTCCTGGAAGCTCGGCGCGCGGGAGGGGGCCGGCGGACCGGCTGCGTCGCTCCAGTGTCACCACGTTCTGTGGTTGCCCTCATACCTGGTGGCCGGGTCTCGGCGCATCTTTGGCTGTTTGACCGCGCCAGGCGCGGTCAAACAGCCACAGTTGGGGTCGGTGGCTTCTGCAGGCACCCAAAACGAGTGTTATGGGAAGATAGCGATCCCGAATTGACCACGAAGAGTGGTCGACCCCTCCATGGCCGCGCACTGCCGGGGAATTCTCGTGTCAGAAGGTCTGGAGCCCTTCTCTGTGATGCGATTGTCGTCAGAGCGGGTGGCCGGACACGGCCGGTCAGTGTGTCGGAATGGGGACCGAGGCGGTGAAGATGTCCTGGTCGTTGGCAACCACGCCGGCTTGGAAGCCCCCGCTCTCGGTACCGGTGCACACCGTCGGCGGCGTGACACCCGGGCAGGTGAAGAGGTCGCTGTCGCGGGTGTCCATCCAGAGCGGAAGCGCCATGCCTGCGGCGGCGAGACCCGTGTAGTCACCGTAGAACTGGCCCGCGAACTGAGTCGGCGGGGGCATCGACGAGGACGTAACCCGGGAGACTCCGAACGAGACGAGATCACGGGAGCCGGACAGGCTGACGTCCGAGGCGCCCGACGTTTCGTCCGCGCCGTAGGATCGGTCGAAGTACGACACGGCGAGGGTTCCGTTGTCGGCGAACGCCGCCCACTCCCAGAACTGGTCGCTGCCGGCCTGAGCCGGGAGGTTCACCGTCGATTGTGTTCGAGGGTCGGCACCGGCAGCGCCGCCACTGAAGGTGGACCCTCCGTCGGTGGAGACGGTGAGCAGGACCTTGTTGTTGCAGGCGCCCACGGTCTTGACCCCGCTGAACGCGTTGTTGCCGCTGGCCGCAAATCCGGCAGGGATGCAACCGTTTGCTTCCTTCGAGAACTGGTTGATGTAGGAACCGTAGGTCACGACGACCTGCGCCGGATTCGACGGGCTCACGGCGCCGGACGGGTAGTTCGCAGCACGGAAGATCGAGTGCGAGGTGCCGGCCTTCTCCGGCACACAAGCCCGTCCAGGATCCGCCCCAGCTCCCTGGTAGGTGTTGCAGTCCGGCAGGTCGTAGTAGTCGGCCGCCTTGACCGGCGCACCAAAGGTGACGCCCCCATCGGTCGACTTCGCCAGCAGGATCTGATTCCGGTTGTCGGAGCCCGACACCACATTGTTGAAGTTCGCCCAGGCGACGTAGAGAGCGCCGTCAGTGCCGCTGAACGGTTGGGAGAACTGGTTCTCGTTGCAGCGCCCGTGCGGAGTCGGCAGGCCGTAGGTTTGCCCGCACAGAGCACTGTCGCTGCTCACCACGTGGGGGGTGCTGAACGTTTCGCCATAGTCGCTCGAGAACGCCTCGTAGATGTAGGCGGTGCCGTCGACGTCGAAGGTCGTCCAGGTCACGTAGACACGATCCCGGAACGGGCTGGCGACGTGGTTGTCAATAGTCATCAGCTGCTTGTCAAGGAACGCGGCGTTGCCGGTGCCGGCTGGATCAGGACTCTGCGCGACCGGACGGGCCGGGAAGTTCCATGAAGCCCCGCCGTTGCCGGTGGATCGGAACACGAAGAAGGCGCTCGACAGGTCGGGGTTGCTGCTCACGGGGAATCCCCG
>DASPZW010000113.1:0-2734 GCA_035636055.1 Actinomycetota bacterium | reverse complement strand
GGGGCCGGATCTGGCCCGCCCGGGCGCTAGGTCGAGGACCCGCTGCTGCCTAGGGCCCGAGACGCTCCACCGACGCCAAGGCAGCCCGCAACGCCTCCAGCCGGCTTGGGACCACCCAGTACCAGACCCACGTCCCCCGCTTCTCCCGGTCGACCAGGCCGGCCTCGTAGAGAACCCGCAGATGGTGGCTGACCGTCGGTTGCGACCGGCCCAGCGGTTCGACGAGGGCGCAGGCGCACACCTCCCCTTCCGGCTGGGCCGCGATGAGACTGAAGAGACGGAGGCGGGCTGGGTCGGCCAGGGCGGCGAAGCCCCGGGCCAGCTCGGCAGCATCGGACTCGCCGAGTGGTGCGGCGAGGATGGACGGACAGCAGGCCCCGAATGCTTCGGCAGGCCCGGTCGCCAGGGGGAGCGTTGCCCTCTTCGTGCTCATGGGATCCATATTGACATTGGTCGATGACATCGGCAAGATGATTCGGTATCGACATCGATCAATGCATTGGAGGCAGCGTCCCTTGCACGGCAACTTGTCCCGCCGCATGCTTGCCGAGTGCATCGGGACGGCTCTCCTCGTGGCGGCAGTCATCGGATCCGGCGTCGCCGCGTCCCGGCTGTCGCCCAACGACATCGGCCTGCAGCTTCTGGAGAACGCGGCAGCCACGGCAGCGGCCCTCGTGGCGATCATCCTGGCGATCGGGCCCGTGTCCGGGGCCCACCTCAATCCGGTGGTCACCCGCATCTTCGGCGGCCTCAGCAACGGCGAGGCGGCCGGCTACATCGCCGCCCAGGTCGCCGGTGGGGTTGCGGGCGCGGTGATCGCCAACCTGATGTTCAGCCTCCCCGCCGTGGAGCTCTCGACCAAGGTCCGCAGCTCCGGGAACCTGTGGTTTGCCGAAGCGGTGGCCACCTTCGGTCTGCTGCTGGTGATCTTCGGCGTCGTCCGCTCCGGCCGGTCCTCGGCTGCACCCTTCGCCGTCGGGGCGTACATCGGGGGGGCCTACTTCTTCACAGCCTCGACGAGCTTCGCCAACCCAGCGGTCACCACCGCTCGCATGCTCTCGAACAGCTTCGCGGGCATCGCGCCGTCCTCGGTGCCGCCGTTCGTGGTGGCGCAGCTCCTCGGTGCGGGCGTGGCGGTGCTTGCCATCAGGCTGCTCTATCCCACCGTCAGCAGGTTCGCTGCGGACGTCGTTGTCCCTCACTCAGTCGGCGGCCCGTCCCAAGGCTCATCCCGTACCAAGGAGGCGTCGTCGTGAAGGAGGTCCCCGAGGTCCTGTTTGTCTGCGTGCACAATGCCGGCCGCTCCCAGATGGCTGCCGCCCTGCTGGATCACCACGCCCAGGGCCGCGTGCGGGTGCGTTCCGGCGGCTCGGCGCCCGGGGAGCGCATCAACCCGGCGGTCGCCGAGGCCCTGGCCGAGATCGGCCGCGACCTCTCCAAGGAGTTCCCCAAGCCGGTGACGGACGAGGCGGTCCGGGGCGGCCGACGTCGTCATCACCATGGCCTGCGGCGACGCCTGCCCCATCTACCCCGGGAAGCGCTACGAGGACTGGGTTCTCGAGGATCCGGCGGGCAAGCCGGTCGAGCAGGTCCGACCGGTCCGCGACGAGATCGACCGCCGGGTGCGGGCTCTGCTGAGCGAGCTGACCAGCAATGACGGGAACGCCTGAGGGGGGCGAGTACTTGCAAGACCTCAAGCGCACGAGTGAACAGGAAGGAGTCGAACAATGAACGTCACCCTCGGCAACCTGCACGTGGAAATCCCCGAGGACCGTCCCGAAACGATCATGAGCCGCACCTTCAAGGCACCCCGCGACCTGGTCTTCAGGGCGCACAGCAGCTGTGAGCACGTCTCCAAGTGGTGGGGGCCGCGGAGGCACTCGTTCGCCAGCTGCGAGATGGACTTCGTCGAAGGCGGGGCCTGGCGCTACGTGCTCCGGGACGCCGACGGCAGCGAGTACCCGTTCAAGGGCGAATTCCGGGAGATCCAGGCCCCCGAGCGCCTGACCTGGACCTTCGTCTACGACGTGGCTCCGTTCAACGAGCACGAGGCAGTCGAGTCAATAATCTTCAGCGAGGAGGACGGCCAGACGACCATCACGGTCACCTCGGTCTACCCATCGATCGAGATCCGTGACGCCGTCGTCTCCACCGGGACGACCGAAGGTGCCGCCGAGACCTACGATCGGCTGGAGGAGTACGCCGTCACCCTGAGCTAGGGCCCATCGCCCTGCACCCCCGGTTTGTAGTCCGGGGGTGCAGGGCATGACATCTGCCCCGCCGGGACACGAGGCCAACGGCCGGGCTGGCGGCTGCGGGCCCTTGGTCTACAGTGGGATCGAGGCGGGCACGAGGGAGCCGAGCATGATCGAATCCGTGTTTCTCGACGTTGGCGAGACCATCGTCGATGAGTCACGTGAGTACGGAACCTGGGCCGATTGGCTCGGCGTCCCCCGGCATACGTTCTCCGCAGTCATGGGGGCGGTGATCGCTCGGGGCGAGGACTACCGAGAAACTTTCCAGGTCTTCCGGCCAGGTTTCGACCTCGGGGAAGAACGACGCCGCAGGGCGACTGCCGGGCAGCCAGAGGGCTTGTCCGAAGAGGACTTGTATCCGGACGCTCGGCCGTGCCTGGGGGCCCTGCATTCGATGGGGCTCCTGGTCGGGTTGGCGGGCAACCAGACGAAGGAGGCCGGCGCGGCATTGGCGGCGCTGGGTTTGCCGGTCGATGTGA
>DASPZW010000112.1:0-3184 GCA_035636055.1 Actinomycetota bacterium | reverse complement strand
GCGCGCAGTTCACCCACCCGGAGACTCTCCGAGATTCACGCTCCAACCGTCCGGAGCGAGTACCGGGCCGTCCTGGAAGCTTCCCACGCTACCGTCTCCGAGCATGAAAAAAGCCGCTGAGTCCCAACGGGACTGCGGCTTTCATGGCCCTCACGCCGTCGGCCGTCGTGGACCGTGGCGCGCGTCGCCCTGGGATTATAGCTCACATCATTTCTAATCGGTCACGTCGAGCGCTGAGTCACTTCCGCCGGCGGAACTGGCCAGGAGGCTCGCCCAAGCCTCGGCCTCGGTGAGCGGGCACAACGGAGGACCGACTTGGCGTCGTCGACGTGGGCCAGAGCCGGCGCGTTTTCGACGTGCTACTGGTTCGCCTCTATCGGCTGGGAGACCGGCTCTTGAAGCGGTAGAGCCGGAGGCTGTTGCTCACCACCGACACGCTGGAGAAGGCCATGGTGGCACCGGCCAAGATGGGGTTGAGGACTCCGAAGGCGGCAAGGGGAATGGCGGCGATGTTGTAGCCGAACGCCCAGCCGAGGTTCTGGTGGATCGTACGCAACGTGCGCCGGGCCAGGCGCAGCGCCGTGGCGACCCCGCTCAGGTCGGCGGACATCAGCGTGATGTCGGATGACTCGATGGCCACGTCGGTGCCGGTTCCGATGGCAATGCCGAGGTCGGCCTGGGCCAATGCCGGGGCGTCATTGACCCCATCGCCGACCATTGCCACGACATGTCCCTCCGCCTGCAGGCGCCTGACCTCGGCGGCCTTGTCGCCGGGCAGCACCTCGGCGAGGACCCTTCCGATGCCGACCTGGGTGGCGATCGAGGCCGCGGTCCGAGCGTTGTCACCTGTGATCATGACCACCTCCAGGCCCATGGCACGCAACTCGGCGACCGCCCGGGCCGCCTCGGACCTGAGCGTATCCGCCACTGCCAGCACACCCCGGACGCTGCCGTCCCAGGCCACGAAGAACGCGGTGGCGCCAGCCGCCTCGAACTCGGCCGCCACCGACTCGAGCTCGACGGGCAGATCCATACCCAGTTCTCCAAGGAGCCTCCGGCTGCCCACGGACACGTGTCGGCCCTCGACGGTGCCCCGTACCCCGTGGCCGGCGACGGCGCTGAAGGCGGTGACCGCCGGCAGCGACACGCCCCGCCCGGAGGCCCCGCTCACGACCGCCCGCCCCACAGGATGTTCCGAGGCGACTCCACAGCGGCGGCCAGCCTCAGGAGCTCATCCTGGGTGGTGCCCTCGGTGGGGTGGAGGTCCGTCAGGGCCATCCGTCCCTCGCTGAGGGTTCCGGTCTTGTCGAAGACCACCGTGTCAACCTGGCGGGAGCGCTCGAGGACCTCTCCACCCTTGATCAGGACCCCCAGCTTCGCAGCCCGGCCGGTGCCCACCAGGATGGCCGTGGGCGTCGCCAGCCCGAGAGCACACGGGCAGGCGATGATCAACACCGCCACGGCGGCGACCAGGCCGGCCGAGGCGTTGCCCGTCAGCCACCAGACACCGAGCGTGACGATGCTGATGGCCAGCACGACGGGAACGAATATCCCGGCAACCTGGTCGGCGAGGCGTTGCACCGGCGCCTTGGAACCCTGAGCGTCGTTCACGAGGCGGACGATGTGTGCCAGCGCGGTGTCTGCTCCCACGGCAGTGGCTTCTACGATGAGCTCACCCTGCTGGTTGATCGCAGCGCCGGCCACCGGATCGCCGACGCCCTTGTCGACGGGCACCGACTCACCGGTGAGCATGGACTCGTCCACAGCCGAGCCTCCCGCGGTGATGCGCCCGTCGACCGGAATCTTCTCGCCAGGCCGCACCCGGAGCAGGTCGCCGACGCGGACCTGGTCGACCGCAACCATGCGCTCCCCGCCGTCCACGACGAGTCTGGCCTCCTTTGCCCCGAGCTCGAGCAGCGCCTGGATGGCGGCCGACCCCCTGCCCCGGGCGCGGGCTTCGAAGTGCCGGCCCACGAGGAGGAAGGCGATGATCAGGGCGGCGCTGTCGAAGTAGAGCGGTCCGCCGGCGACCAGCTCGTAGGCTGAGAACCCGAAGGCGGCCAGGGTGCCGATCGCGATCAGGGTATCCATGTTCGCCTCGAGGTGGCGCGCCCTGGTGGCGGCAGAGCTCAGGAACGGCCACCCGGCCCAGAACTCGATCGGCACCGTGAGCACCCCAGCGGTCCAGCGTGCCCACGTCGAGTCCATCGACACGAGGAGCAGGACGAACACGACGACCGCGAGGGGTCCCGCCACCACGACTCGCAACAACCACGAGCGTGCTTCCTGCGCCTCGGGCGCCCGAACAAGGGTCAGTTCGTACCCGATGTGGTCGACTGCCCCGGCCAGCGTGTCGAAGTCGGTCAGGGCCGGGTCGTAGGTGACGGTGGCCCGCCCGGTCGCATAGTTGACGGCGGCCGCCACTCCCGGTTGGCGACCGAGGGTGCGTTGGACCCTTACCGCGCACGAGGCACAGGTCATCCCACCCACCCCGGCCTCAATCCGGCGCAGCTCGGGAACCGCGCTGTCGGTGACGACCTCCTCCTGCGCCTCGGTTCTGCTCATGCGGGCTGCTCCTCCCGCCGGCGAGCTTCGGCGGGCGACTCGGGCGTTGGGCCGGTGACGCTGGGTTCGTAGCGCAGTGCCTCCATCAGCTCGTCGACGATCTCCGCGCCGCGGCCGTCGCGGCAGTACGCGTCCTCCTCGACCATGTGGAGCACCGCGTCCAGATCACCGCGTGCGGTGCGCAGCCTGTTGATCACTGACTGACGGTGGAGGTTTTCCATGGCAACCATCCTACCCCACCTGGGGTGGGGGTATCGAGCGGCCTTCGTTCCGGCTTCGGTCGCCAGCAACGGGATCAGAGACCATGGCAAGACCCAATACCGTTTACCTAACCGGGATCGCCCGGGACGTCCGAGGCTCAGGATGAGGCGGCCCCCTAGCCGATCCCCGATCGAGGGTAGGACTGGCAGGAAACAGCCAGCAAATGAGCCTGTTGCAAATCAGGGCGTGGGCAGAACGTTCACGATCCCGCTTCGTTCTCACGGAGCGTGGTCTTCCAGGCTTCAGGGCGCCCACCCTAAGACCGAATCGTCCAGTTTCCGATGGGCCTGACTCTATCTTTGAGTATGGAATGGCGTAGAGCGCCGCTTTGTACTCAAAGAATGCCAGCGGGTCGTCG
>DASPZW010000111.1:0-3870 GCA_035636055.1 Actinomycetota bacterium | reverse complement strand
GATAGGTTTGAAGGCAGCGGGGCTGACGTTGGCGGCGCCGTGGACGACGAGGTCGATGGCTCCGAAGCGGGCGACGGCGGCATCGACCGCGGCGGACACGTCCGCGGCGTCCCCCACGTCGGCCGGCACGACGAGGACCTCGTCCCGCCGGGATCGCATAGCCTGCAGCCGGCGCAGGACACCCCGAAGGCCGGCCTCGGTCGTGTCCCGCTGGACGAGGTCGTCCCACCGCTCGGGGTCCGGGAGGCCGGTGCGGCTGGTGAGGACCAGCCGGGCACCGAGCCGTTCGAAGAGTGCCTCGGCAAGGATGAGACCCATGTGGCCGAGGCCGCCGGTGATCAGCACGACGGGGCGCTCCGGGAGAGCGGTCGGCCCGTCGGCTCCGGCGATGGTCACCGGCTCCTGGCGCTGGGTGTAGCGGCGCCCGCCCCGCAGAGCCACGTCGGGCTCGGCCGCACCGGCGGCCAGCTCGGCGAGGAGCAGGCCGGCGACACTGGGGTCGGCATCGACGTCGACGTGCGCACAGCGGAGCCCGGGGTGCTCTTGCGGCAGCACTTTCGCCGCCCCGATGCCGAATGAGCGAGGAGGGTCGAGCGGGTCCCTGCCGAGGACGATGGCCGTGCCGCGGGCAACGAGCAGCATGGGCAGCGGGCGCATGGTGGGATGCGATCCGAGGGCGAGCGCCAGCCGCAGCGGGGTCAGGAACGTCACGAGCGAGGCCTCGTCGAGGTCCGTGGTCCCGGGAGGCTCCGCCCCCCAGCAGTCGATGACGCCCGCGAGGCGGTTGTCGGCCCGGCAGATCTGCTCGGCCAGTTGGCGCAGGGCCTCGGGGCCGCCGGGGTCACGGGGGTCGAGCAGGAACTCGTCCTCGGCGGTTCGTTTGAAGGCATCGCCCCGCCGGACGACGACCGGCACGGCACCCGCCTCTCGAAGCCTCGCCACCACGCCCGCGCCGAGCCCGGTCGCCTCGTCGAAGACGAGGATGCGGGCGCCCGCGAGGGGGGGTGCGGCTCCGGTGGCGGGCGGAGCCTCCGACCATGTGGGCACGGAGAACCAGTCCGCCGGGTCCCGGGGCTCCGGTGGTGCCGCGCCCTCGGGCCGCACCGGCACGCCGATCCAGTAGCTCTCACGCTCGAAGGGGTAGGTGGGCAGGCTGACCCGGCGGCGCCGCTCGGTGGTGTGGAATCCCGCCCAGTCGACCGGCACCCCCTTCTCCCAGAGCCGGCCGAGCGCGCCGAGGGTCACCTCGTGGTCGGTCCGCTGCTCCTCGGCCCCGGGCAGGGTGTTGAGGGTGCACGGCGGCCGGTTCCCGTTCCCGGCGAGCTGCGATGCGAAGGTCGTCAGCGTCCGGCCCGGCCCCACCTCGAGGTAAACCGCGTCCCTGCCCGCAGGCTTGGTGGTCTCGATCAGAGAACGCAGCCCCTCGCCGAAGCGCACGGTCGAGCGCAGCTGGCGGCTCCAGTACTCGGGACGCATCGGTTGGCCGTCCGCCCATTCGCCGGTCAGCGTCGCCACGTAGGGGATCGTGGGAGCCGAGAGCTTGACCCGTCCGACGATGGCTTCGAACTCCTCGAGGATCGGATCCATCATCGGCGAGTGGAAGGCGTGGGAGGTGTGCAGGCGCCGAACCGGCACCGACGTCGCCGCCAGGGCGGCCTCGACCCTGTCGATGGCCGGGGCCGGTCCCGACAGGACGCAGAACGCAGGGCCGTTGACCGCGGCGAGGCTGACCTCGTGGTCGACGAACGCCGAGACCAACGCCGCAGGGGCCATGACCGCCAGCATCGACCCGGCTGGGAGGGCCGAGATGAGGGCCCCCCGGCGGGCCAGCAGCATGAGCGCGTCGTCGAGGCCCATGACCCCGGCCAGCACCGCCGCCACATACTCGCCGATGCTGTGGCCGATCATCGCCGAAGGCTCGACGCCCCAGGAGGCCAAGAGCTGCGCGAGGGCATACTCGACGACGAACAGGGCCGGCTGCGCCAGCGCCGTGTCCCGCAGCTGCGCCGCGGCGGCCTCCCCGCGCTCGCCGGGGAACAGGGCCTCCCGAAGGTCGAGGCCGAGGTCCGCCTCGAGCACCGCCGCGCAGTAGTCGATCCGGTCGCGCACCACCGGCTCGCCGGCGTAGAGGCCGGCCGCCATGCCCGGGTACTGCGAACCCTGCCCCGGGAACATGAAAACCACCGGCGGGACGGCACCCGACTCGGTGGCTTCCAGCCGGCCGGGCTCGGCCATCACCTCGACCGCCCGTGCCGGGTCGCGGGCGTCGACGACGAGGCTGCGCCGGTGCCGGAACCCCCGCCGCCCCACGTGGAGGGTGAACGCCACGTCGGCCAGGTCGAGCTCGGGATGGCGGCCGAGGTGCCGGGCCAGGTTGAGCGTCGCCTCGTCGAGGGCCGCCTCACTGCGGGCCGACAGCACGAGGATCTGGTGGGGACGGCGCTGCATCGGGGCCGGCTGCGCCGGGGCCTCCTGGAGCACCGCGTGGGCATTGGTCCCGCCGACGCCGAACGAGCTCACGGCCGCGCGCCGGGAGTGGCCGTTGCGCTCCCACGGCTGCAGCTTCGTCGTGACGTAGAAGGGGCTCGATGCGAAGTCGATGGCGGGGTTCGGCGCCTGGTAGTGCACGGTGGGGGGGATGGCGCCGTGCTCGAGGGTGAGCACCGTCTTGATGAGGCCGGCGATGCCGGACGCGCACGACAGGTGGCCGAAGTTGGACTTCACGGAGCCGATGCCGCAGAAGCCCCGCCGGTCGGTGTGGGCCCGGAAGACCTCAGTGAGGGCCGAGAGCTCGATGGGGTCCCCGAGAATCGTGCCCGTGCCGTGCGCCTCGACGTAGCCGATGCTGTCGGGGGAGACCCCCGCCGTCGCGTAGGCGTCGCCGACGGCGGCGACCTGGCCCCGGAAGCCGGGGGCCGTGTACCCGATCTTGTCGCTCCCGTCGTTGTTCAGCCCCACCCCGAGGATCACCGCCCTGACGGTGTCGCCGTCGGCCAGCGCGTCCTCGAGCCGCTTCAGCACGACGAGGCCGACCCCGCTGCCCACGATCGTCCCCTGCGCTTTGGCGTCGAACGGCCGGCAGTGCCCGTCGGGGGAGAGGATCGATCCGGCGACGTAGAAGTAGCCCCCTCGCTGCGGGACCCGGACGGTCACGCCACCGGCGAGCGCCATGTCGCACCGGCCCGCCTGCAGGCTCTCGCAGGCCAGCGCCACGGCCACGAGCGAGGTCGAGCACGTGGTCTGCACGCACACGCTCGGCCCCCGCAGGTCGAGCCGGTAGGACACCTGGGTGCAGAGGTGGTCCTTGTCGTTGGTGACCATGAGCTGCATCCCGTCGATGTAGCCGAGGGCCTCGATGTTTTGGTACAGCTGGTACAGATAGGTGCTGAGCTCGCAGCCTCCGAAGACGCCGATGGAGCCGGGGAAGGCCGCCGGGTCGTAACCGGCGTCCTCCAGCGCCTCCCACGCGGTCTCCATGAACAGGCGGTGCTGGGGGTCCGTGAGCGACGCGTCGCGTGCCGAGAAGCCGAAGAACCCGGCATCGAAGCGGTCGACGTCGCCGAGGAGGGGAGATGCATTGACATAGCCGGGAAGTCTGGCGATGTGGTCGGGAACACCGGCGGCCCGGATCTCCTCGGGGCCGAGGGAGCTGATGGACTCCACGCCCTCGGCCAGGTTCTGCCAGAAGCTGTCGAGGTCCTCGGCTCCGGGGAACCTGCCCCGCATGCCGATGATCGCTATGGGTTCGGCCCGTGCGGCGGTCCGTGCGCCGGGGGGCGGTGCCGTCATGACGGCACGGGTTCGACCGGGGCGAAGGCCGGCGCGGCGCGGATCCGCAGGGGCACCTCCAGCAAGGTCTGCGTCGGGCTC
>DASPZW010000110.1:0-6122 GCA_035636055.1 Actinomycetota bacterium | reverse complement strand
TTGGAGCGGAAGGCGATCAGCGTCTCCACGATGCGCGGGTCGAGGACGGAACCTCCCGACGCAACCTCCCGGATGGCCCGCACGACCTGTTCGACGTCCCCCACCCGGACCTTGTGCAGGTAGCCGAAGCCCGCCACGCCTTTCTCCAGGAGGGCCCACACGTAGCTCTCGTCGTCGTGGGCGCTGAGGACGACGACCCCGATCCCCGGGAACTCCTCCTTGATGACGTGCGCCGCCCGGATGCCCTCCATCGTGTGGGTGGGCGGCATCTTGATGTCCATCAACACGGCGTCGGGGCGGAGCCGGCGCACTTCGGCGAGGACCCCGTCGTAGTCGGATGCGACGCCGACGACGTCCAGCCCCGCCTCCTCGAGGAGGTGCCTGGTGCCCTCCCGGACCAGGTACTGGTCCTCTGCGATCAGCACCCTGAGGCGCGCCGGGGTGGAACCCGTGCCCGACGCCTCCGCTGCGCCGCTGGTTGTCTGCATACCTAGCTGGCGACGCTACCAGCCATCCCGGCTACAGCGAAAGGCGGATTTCCTCCGCTTCCAGGAGGTTTTCCTCCACCGAGCGCAGGTAGCCCCTGCTCGTCGTGACGCCAATCCACGACGAAGTTGGGTGTTTTCCGGGTTTTCCCGGCGTGGTCCGAACCGTAGCGTTCGTGGTGCGAGTTAACACGCCGTTTACACGAGCGGTGCTGGGGTCCGTCGCCGAGCCCGTCCTCGTGGGGGCATGACGATGAAGACAGAGATCGCAGGACCGGCGGATGGCCCAGGAAACGAGGCAGAGGCGCCCTCGGATGTTCTTTGAGTATAAAGTGCTGTTATACGACAGAATATACTCAAAGTTGTAGCTGGCGTTAGGAGGGTGGGAATGCTCGAGGCTGAGGCGACCAAGGATGCGGTCCGGACCAAGTACGCGGAACTGGCGCTCATCGCCGCCGAGGAGTCGGCCGACTGCTGCGGCGGCGGATCGTCCTGCGCCTGCGACGCCGGGGGCATGGCCTGCTTCGGTCCGGGGGAGTACAGCGACCGGGAGCTTGGCTACCTGCCCGACGGTGCGGTCCAGGCCTCACTCGGCTGTGGCAACCCTCTGGCGGTCGCTGCCCTGACGGAGGGCGAGACCGTGCTGGACCTGGGCTCGGGCGGCGGCATCGACGTCATCCTGTCCGCCCGCCGCGTCGGCCCGACCGGGAAGGTCTACGGGCTGGACATGACCGACGAGATGCTGGCACTCGCGCGGCGCAACGCCGAGGAGGCTGGGGTCGCCAACGTCGAGTTCCTGAAAGGCGACATCGAGGACATCCCGCTTCCAACGGCGAGCGTGGACGTGGTCATCTCCAACTGCGTGATCAACCTCACGACCGACAAGGCCCGGGCCCTCGCCGAGGCGGCCAGGGTGCTCCGGCCGGGGGGCCGGTTCGCCGTCTCCGACGTCGTCGCCGACCCTGATCTCGACGAGGCCACCCGGCGGGACATGGAATCCTGGACCGGTTGCATCGCGGGGGCGTTGACCCGTGAGCAGTACCAGGACCTGTTGCAGGGGGCGGGGTTCGCCCGCGTGGAGGTGGAGGCGACGCACCGGGTGCATCCCCGTGCCAGCTCCGCCATCGTCCGGGCCCGCAAGCCGGCCAAGGCCCCGGCCCTCAGCCCGCTGACGTAGTCCCGGCCGGGCGAGACCCATGGATCCAAAGGATCGAACCCGTCGCCGGATCGACGCCGAGCGGTCCTCCCTCCTCGATCTCTCCCACACGCTCCACGGGCACCCCGAGCTTGCCTACGAGGAGATAAGGTCATCCGCCCTCCTGGCTGGGGCCCTCGAAGCGGGGGGCATGCGTGTCGATCGGGGCCCTCCGCCAGCACATCCGTCAGACCGAGTGCATCCACGGCATCGTCATGCATGCAGGCGACGCACCCAACATCGTCCCGAAGCTGACCCGGGCCGCCTACTTCGTACGGGCGGCTCCGCTGCGCTCCGCCGGGCTGCTCCTCCCCCCTGGACCCCCCTGACTTTCCAGTCGTCGTCCGCTCCTTTCGGAGCGTTCAACGACCCAGGGGGATTCGCAGCTCATCCGGCTCCGCTGCGCTCCGCCGGGCTGCTCCTCCCCCCTGGACCCCCTGACATATTTGAATACGGATCGGTACCGTATCAGATGTGTGCTATGCTGGATTTTTCCGACATTTCAACGCGGGTCTGGGGGGAACCACAGCGTCGTTCCCTTGGATTCGGCATGGAAGGTGGCGAGACGACATGACCGAAGACCAGGAGCACGTCGCACTGAACGCAGCCCGCCGCGCGCTGGGGCTGGGCGGCGACGACGGCCCCGCAGCGAGCATCCGACCGCTCCAGCGGCAGGCCGATCAGCTCGCCACGATGGGCGACTGGGGGCCGGAGGCCGAATCCCTGAACCGCCGGCTTCTCGAACTCGACCCAGAGCGCAAGCAGGCCATGACTCGCCTCGCGCGGTGCCTGCGGGAGAAGGGTGACGTCGATGCCGCGGAGGCGCTGTACGGCGAACTCCACATCCTCGACCCCACCAACCTGATCGCATCCAATTTCCTCCGCGCCTTGCGGCTCAAGCGCGAGAAGGTGATGGCGGAGGAGGCCGAGGCCGCGGCCGCCGCCCGTAAGCTTGCCGTCAGGCGCCGCCCCAAGGCGGTTGCGGTGAAGAAGGTCGCTGCGGCCTCTCCCGAGGCCGAGTAAGGGTTTATCAGGAGAGGGTGCTGCCGACGAGGATCCCGTTGGCCCAGTACTGCCCGGTGGTGCCCGCCGGTAGGAGGTCGTAGGTCGCCGCAGCCGAGCTCTCGACGTAGCCGACCGAGGCGACGACCGACGTGTCGTACCGCTCGCCGGCGTGCAGGTCACGCAAGAGACGGCCGTCCGCGGCGGGGTGAGGGCCGGCAGCGACGAGGACCCGCCCGTCCGCCAGTGCGAGCCGGACCATCAGATGCGGGCCAGGCGTGTCTCGACGCACGACGCGGGCGACGCCGACGGTAACCCTGCGCCCCGAACCGTCGAGGCTGTAGACGAGGTCGCCCGGCTGGATGCGGGCGACCTCGATCTCCCCGCTGGGCGTCGCGATGAGGGTGACGGCCTCCAGGCAGATCGGGCACCCACCCGGACGCGGGCTACGAGATCGCTCCGAGATCGTGCCGGCGTCTGAGATCGTGCCGATCACCGTCGTGTCGGGCTGGCTCTTGGCCGCCGAGATGGACAGCGCGAAGTCGTAGCCCCCGGTGGCCCTCGTCAACTGGATGACCGTCAGCCTCTTGTGGTCCTGGTAGGCGACGAGCCGCTGTGCAGCGTCGAGCGGCTCGGCCTCGTGGTGGTGCGCAAGGATGGCGAGGGCCTCGGGCGTAGTGCGGCTGCGCTGCCACCAGTCGTCGGCGTTGACCTGCTCCCCGCCCACGCGGGCGACGGGGTAGTAGTCGGGGTCGCAGAAGGCGAAGGTCGGGTAGTGGTCGAGCAGCAGGTAGCGCAGGGCCCACGCCGGGTCGGCTCCGGTCGGGGTCGGGCGAGGGCTGGACGGCGCCGGGCTCGGCCGCGGCGAGGAGACCGTCGTCGGGCTTGGCGAGGAGGTGCCCGGGGTCGGGCTCGACGTGGGACGAACCGGCGAGGCGCTCGGCGAGGGGACCGGGGCGCTGATGGACGAGGGACTCGGCGACGGGCTCACCCCCACCGTCTGCTGCCCGCAGGCGAGCAGCGTCAGTCCCAGGAGCACGGCGAGTCGCTTCATGCCCGATTGGACGTCCCCCGGAGGGCGGGAGTTCCCGCGACCACCACCCGCCGCACGGCGTGCGGATCAGCCGGCGGCGGGATGGTAGTGCAGCATGACGTTGCCTGAGCTGAACGTCGTCGACCTCACGAGCTTCAGGTGCACCCGCTTCGGAAGGCCGCTGAACAGGGACCTGCCCGCTCCCAGGAGGATTGGCATCACCATGACCCGAAGCTCGTCGACGAGGCCCTGCTCCAGGAGGCTCACCGTCAGGTTGGAGCTGCCGAAGATCGCCAGGTTCTTGCCCGGCTGCTCCTTGAGCGCCGAGACCGCCGCAGCGGCGTCCCCGGTGACCAGCGTCGTGTTCTCCCAGTCCGCCGACGTGAGCGTGGTCGAGAACACGACCTTGGCGACGCGGTTCATGTGCCCGGCGACGAGGGGGTCACCCTCGATCGCGGCCGGGGTCGGCCAGTAACTCGCCATGCCCTCGTAGGTCGCACGTCCAAACAGCAGGGTGTCGATGTCGTTGAGCTGGCTGATCGCGAACTCGTTGAACTCGTCGTCGACATTCGGCCAGTCGAATTCCTGGTTCGGCCCCTCGGTGTAGCCGTCGAGCGTCACCACCATGAACGAAAGCAGCTTCCCCACGTCACCCTCCTTCTTGCGTGCTCCGCTTCTCCAGGACGAGCCGGATGGGAGCGGAGGGTCGCAGCGAGATGCTGGACACGGTGCCGACCGCGACATCGTCGGCGCGGCGCATGCCCCACTGGCGGTAGAGCGTGGCCAGGAGCAAGCGGGCCTCCGTCATGGCGAATCCCTCCCCGATGCACGCGCGGGGGCCGCGCCCGAACGGGAAGTAGCACATGTCCGGGAGCGACGATCGCAGCTCTGCCGTCCACCGGGATGGGTCGAAGCGCTCCGGGTCCTCGAACCAGCGCTCGCTGCGGTGCAGCAGGTACTGGCTCATGACCAGGAGGGATCCCTTCGGCACGGTGTAGCCCTGCAGCTCGTAGTCCACAAGGGCGTTGCGCTGGAGGGCGTAGACCGGGGGGTAGACCCGCATCGACTCCAATAGGATCGCCTCCGTGAGGGGGAGAGCGGGGAGGTGCGACAGCCCCGGCGTCTCGTCGCCGATGACGTCGTCGAGCTCCGCATGGAGGTCCGCCGTCACGGCGGGGTTGCCAGCGAGCAGGAAGGAGGTCCAGGTCATGAGCTGGGTGAGCGTCTCGTGGCCGGTGAGCAGGATCGTGACGAGTTCGTCGCGGATCTGCGTCTGCGTCAGCACGTCCTCGCCCAGCTCTGCCTGGTGGCGCAGCAGGATCGAGACGAGGTCGCCCTGCCCGTTGAGGTTCGCCCGGCCGTCCTCGATGATCTGGCCGACGAGGGCGAAGAGCTTCTCCCGGGTCGCCCGGAACCGCCGCACGAGCGGGACGGGCAGGCGCTCCACGTAGCGACCCCATGGCTTGAGCACCAGCTCGACCATCTCGACGGCGGCGTCGAGGGCCTCGTGGAAGGTGCCGACGTGGGGCTCGAGGTCGACGCCGATGATGGCCTTGCCCAAGATCGTCAGGGTCAGGTGCATCATCGTCTCGCCGGCGTCGATCGTGGCCCCGTGCTCCCAGCTGTCGGCGAGCCGTTGGGCATGCTCCACGGTGAGCGCCGCCTGCTCGGGCCTGCGCTCCGGGTGGAAGACGGGTTGGATGAGGCGCCGCTGCCGGCGATGGAGGTCGCCGTCGCTGGTCAGCAACCCCTCGCCCAGGAGGCGCTTGGCCTCGTGCGTGGCCAGGCCCTTCTTGAACTTCCGGTTGTCGGTCACAAGGACGTCGCGGATGCACTCCGGGTCCTTGACCATGTAGACGTTGTGGTGCCCGAAATGGACGTAGGACAGATCACCGTAGCTGCCCAGGGCCTCGTAGATGCCGAGAAGGTCGCCCCGCAGGGCGAGCAGGGCGAGGCTCAGCGCAGACGTCGGGCCCGGGGGACGCTCCGGTGCCCCGGGTCTGGTCGACCCTTGCTCAAGAATGCCCAGAAACCGCTCCCTAGTGGCGACGTCGGAGCATACTGCACTGCTCTCCTGGTGAGGGCGGGCTGGCGGAGTTTCTTTGGAGGCGATCGGAGACCAGGGCGTTGGCGGGCATCGGGTCGAGGCTGCGGCGGGGGCTCTGGCGGGCGTGGTACCAGTTCAATGCCCGACGGATTGCCCGGCCCGATTGGGCCTTCATGAACTACGGCTACGTCGAGTCGCCGGCGACGCCGGCCATCCCTTTGCAGGAGGCGGACGAGCCGGACCGTCTCTGCATCCAGCTCTACGACCGGATCGCCCGCCCGGCCGACCTCCGCGGCTGCGACGTCCTGGAGGTGGGCAGCGGCAGGGGAGGGGGATCCTCCTACGTGATGCGCTACCTGG
>DASPZW010000109.1:0-5853 GCA_035636055.1 Actinomycetota bacterium | reverse complement strand
CCGCCGGCGGCGGGAACGGGCGGGGCTCCAGGGGGTAGTAGCAGCCCCCGGAGCGCAGCGGAGGGGATGAGCTGCAACCCCCCCTGGCTCCTATTCAGGGCTCCTATCCGGGGCTCCTATCCGGGGCTCCTATCCGGGGGGCGTCGAACAGTCCGAAGGAGTGGGCGACGACTGGAAAGCCAAGGGGGGAGACCGAGAGCCGGAGGAGGGAATCGAACCCTCGACCACTCGCTTACGAAGCGAATGCTCTGCCGCTGAGCTACTCCGGCGGGGATGCAGCAGATCCAGCAGATCCTATGGGCGGACCGGCAGGACCCTTAGATTCTAGTGACGACGGGCTCACCCTGCGCCGCCACGACCGCGGCCAAGACCGGGGTCGAGAGCGAGATCCGCCAGGAGCACCGACTCGACGGCAAGGGCCGGCTGGGCGTTCTCCCGGATGGCGACCTGGCTCTCGAGGGCTTCCTCGGCCAAACGCAACCAGTGTGCGGTGCCCCGCCGGGCGGCGGTCGTCGCCAGCTCCTCGGCACGGTCCGGCGAGCTGATTGCCTCCGTGCCAGCCCCGGCGGAGAGGGCGGCCAGGTCCCGGAAGGTCTGGGCCAGCCACGAGCAGAACTCCACGGACACGTCGGTCTCGGCCCGCCGCACCGCCCGCTTGTGGCGGTCGCCCAGGCGCCGCCGCATCCCCGCCGATCCGCGACCGGTGCCGAGCACCTCCTCGAGGTCGGCAAGCTCCGCCGCGGCGGCCCGCTCCCGTGCCTCACGGGCGGCGGTCGCCGCTGCCCTGACCGAGAGGGCGGCCTGCAGCGCCTGGCGGGCGTCGGGCTGGGCCGCCTGGCGGATGGCGACATCGATGGCCAGCCGGCGCAAGTTCCGGGCACGCTCGTCCTCGACGAGGGCGATCGCCCGGTCCAGGTCGCCCCGGGCGGCCCGGACAACCACGGCAGCCTCGTCGTCGCTGAGCGGCCCGCGGGTGCGGACAAGGGCCGCCAGGTCGGCCTCGGGGACCGGAGCGAACTCGACGACCTGGCACCGGGACAGGATGGTCGGGAGGATCGGCTGGAGGATGCTGGTCACGAGCACCCACGTCACGGACGGGTTGGGTTCCTCCAGGGCCTTGAGCAGGGCGTTCTGCGATCGCTCGACGATGCGGTCGGCCTCCTCGACGATGATCACCCGGCGGGCGCCCTCCATCGGCGTCAGCGCCGCCTGGGCCACCGCCTCCCGGATGGCCTCGATGGGATAGGTGTAGCCCTCGGGTTCCAGGATCACCACATCCGGATGGATCCCCCGCAGCACCCGGCCGCAGACGGCGCACGACCCGCACTGGTCCGGACACAGGACGGCGGCGGCGAACACCCGGGCGGCCTCCTCCTTGCCGGTCCCGGGCGGGCCGGCGAACAGGTAGGCGTCGCCGGGCAGGCCCACCGCCGCCCGCAGGGTCGCGGTCACCCGCTCCTGGCCGACCAGCCGGGCCCACACGTCGCTCATCGAGCGCTCCCGGCCGGCCGGGCCACGAAGCGTTCCTCGACGCGGCGGCGGATCTCGCGCTCGACGACCTCGGGGGCGGCCTCGGCGTCGACCATCGCGAAACGATCGGGGTACCGGCGCGCTAGCTCCCGGTAGGCCTCGGACACCTGGGCGTGGAAGGCCGCGGCCTCCTGCTCGATGCGGTCGGTCGTCCCGGCGCGGCCCCGTGCCAGCTCGGGGCTGACGTCGAGCAGGATCACGAGGTCGGGCAGCAGGTCCCGGGTGGCCCACAGGCTGAGGTCGAGGATCCGCTCGAGGCCGAGGCCACGGGCGAGCCCCTGGTAGGCGAGCGACGAGTCGACGTACCGGTCGGAGATGACCACCCGCCCCGCCGCCAGGGCCGGCCCGATCACCTTTGCGGCGTGCTGGGCACGGTCCGCCGCGTACAGCAGGGCCTCGGTCCGCGGGTCCATCTCGGCGTGGGACGGGTCGAGGAGGATGTCGCGGATCTTCGCTCCGATCGGCGTGGCCCCGGGCTCCCGGGTGACCACAGGCTCGGCCCCGGCCTCCGTGAGCCAGGCGGCGAGGCGCTCGATCTGGGTCGACTTGCCGGCCCCGTCCATCCCCTCGACGACGAGGAACAGCGGGCACATCCCGGTGCTAGCCCGCGGCGGCCGCGGGTTCCTCGGGCTTGCCGGCCTCCCGGGGGTCCGCATTCTGCGTGTGGCGGCAGGCGGGATAGTGGCTGCAGCCGTAGAACTTGCCGCGCTTGCCCACCCGCTCGATCAGCTCGGAGGGCTCGACGCCCTTCGTCTTGCACTTCTTGCAGGGCTCCTCGGTGCACTTGGGGCACGGGTGGCCGGTGCCGGTGCGGGGCTTTTTCTGGATGTACTTGCACTCGGGGTACGTCGAGCAGCCGACGAACGGACCGAAGCGGCCCTTGCGCTTTGCGAGCGGGTTGCCGCAGTCCGGGCACTTCTCGTCCAGGAGCTCCGGGACCTCCCGATCCTGGCCCGGCATGGGGAGGGTCTTCTTGCAGTCCGGATAGTTCGTGCAGCCGAGGAACTTCCCGCGCTTGCCGAGCTTGACCACCATTGGGCTGCCGCACTCGGGGCACACCTCGTCGGTGGCCTCGGTGGTCACCTCCGCCTTCGGCACCTCGCTGCCCTGCGCCAGGCGGTCCCGGAGCGGCAGGTAGAAGGCCTCGACCATCGGCCGGTACGCATGCCGACCCACGGCCACCTCGTCGAGATGGCTCTCCATGTCGGAGGTGAACGTGTAGTCCATGAAGTGGTCGCCGAAGTACCGGGCGAGGAAGTCCGTCGTCACCTCGCCGGTGTCGGTGGGCTTGAAGCGCCGGTTCTCCATGTGGGTGTAGTCACGCTTCTCCTCGACCAGCGTCCCCATGATCGAGGCATACGTCGAGGGCCGGCCGATACCGCGCTCCTCCAGCTCCTTGACCAGCGAGGCCTCGGTGTAGCGGGGCGGCGGCTGGGTGAAGTGCTGCTCGGGACGCAGCTCCAGCAGCTCGAGGGCCTGCTGGGCGGTGAGGGCCGGGAGCCGGCCACCGTCGCCCTCCTCGGCGTCGTCGTCGCTGCCTTCGAGGTAGATCCGGATGAAGCCGTCGAAGCGCAGCGTGGACCCGGTGGCCCGGAAAAGGTGGCGGATGGGGTTGGGGGTCACCGGCGTCGCGGAGATGTCGACAGACACCTGGTCGTAGACGGCAGGCGTCATCAGCGAGGCGACCGTCCGCTTCCAGACGAGGTCGTACACCTTGGTCATGGCCTCGGCCTCCCGGCCCCCGTCCTGGCGGATCTCGGCCTCGACCTCCCGGCGCGGGCGGGCCACGGCCGTGGGCCGGATGCACTCGTGGGCCTCCTGGGCGCCGGCGACCTTTTTGTCGTGGTGCTTGTAGCGGCCCGACCAGTACTGCTTCCCGAAGCTGGACTTGATCAGCCCGGCCGCCTCGGCGATCGCCTCGGACGCCATCGACGTGGAGTCGGTCCGCATGTAGGTGATGTAGCCGCCCTCGTAGAGGCGCTGGGCGAGGCCCATCGCCCGGCGGGCCGACAGCCCCAGCTTGCGGGATGCCTCCTGCTGGAACGTCGAGGTGATGAACGGCGGCGGCGGGGTCCGGCGGGCCTCCTTGGTGCGGACGTCCTCGACGACGAATCGTGCCCCCTGCAGAGCCTCCTTCAAGGCCTCGGCCTCGACGCCGGTCAGGATGTCGGGGTTGGCCGCACGGCTGGTGTCCATCGCCGTCTCACGGTCGATCTTGGTGGGCACCTTGCGGTCGCCGATCTGGATCAGCGTGGCGAGGAAGTTCTCCCCCGCCTCGGTCGACAGCAGGGCTGCCAGGCTCCAGTACTCGATGGGCACGAACGCCCGGATCTCCCGCTCGCGCTCCACGATCAGGCGCAGGGCCGGGGACTGGACCCGGCCGGCGGACAGGCCGTAGCGGATCTTCTTCCAGAGCAGTTGCGAGACCGGGTAGCCGACGAGGCGGTCGATGGCGCGGCGGGCCTGCTGGGCGTCGACGAGGTTGGAGTCGATCTCCCGGGGGTGC
Organism: Actinomycetota bacterium; assembly: GCA_035636055.1. Classification (GTDB taxonomy): domain Bacteria; phylum Actinomycetota; class CADDZG01; order JAHWKV01; family JAOPZY01; genus JAOPZY01. The sequence continues at coordinate 1,817 of DASPZW010000109.1, read as the reverse complement.
GCGATGGCGTCGGTGACGGCACGGCGGGTGATCTCGGTGAAGGTCACCCGGTTGCGCTTGTCGGCGGGGATCCCGGCCGCCTCGGCGACGTGCCAGGCGATGGCCTCGCCCTCACGGTCGTAGTCGGTGGCGAGGTACACGGCCTCCGCCTTCTTGGCGGCCCTGGCGATCTCGTTGATGACCTTCTGCTTGTCCTCGTTCACGACGTACTCGAGGGCGAAGCCGTTGTCGACGGTCACGCCGAGCGAGCTCTCGGGCAGGTCCCGGACGTGGCCGATGGAGGCGAGGACCTTGTAGTCCTTGCCAAGGTACTTCTCGATTGTCTTGGCCTTGGCCGGCGATTCGACAACCACGAGGTTCTGTGCCATACCGCAACTCCTGTTATCCGAAGGACCCGTTCGAAGGAAGAGATCGCCCGATGGGTGGACTTCCTTGAGAGGTGGGCCCCTCCGAGTGACTGCTCTGCCAGAGTAACTGCACCCATAACTCTGTGGAGGGCCGGACCATTCCCGGCTCTCCCGCGGGGCCGGATGCCGGACGATGCGACATTTCAGCCAAACTGTCAAATGAAGGGCCGCTGTCAGGCGAGGATCCACAGCACGCCCTCAGCAAAGCTGGCCTAGACTTCGGCCCCATGGCGCATCTTTTGGACTCGGTCCGTCAGTGGATCGTCAACATCATCCCCGGCGGTGCCGGTGGGTACGCCGTCATCTTGCTCCTCATGCTGGCAGAGTCCGCGTGCATCCCGATCCCCAGCGAGATCACGATGCCGGTGGCCGGGTTCCTCGCCTACCAGCACAAGCTCTCCCTGGTGCTGGTGATCGTCGTCGGGGTCCTGGCGAACCTGGCGGGTTCCGTGATCAGCTACGCCGTCGGGCGGGGCGAGGGCCGCAACCTGCTCCTGAAGTACGGCCGGTTCATCCTGGTCAAGCCCCACGACATCGACCGAGCGGACGCCTGGTTCGCCCGCTACGGCCCCCCCGCCGTCTTCTTCTCCCGGCTGCTGCCGGTCGTCCGGACCTTCATCTCGCTGCCCGCGGGGGTGGCGAAGATGGATGTGAAGAAGTTCTCGGTCCTGACCGTCGCCGGCTGCGTCCCCTGGGTGACGGCGCTGGCAGTTGCCGGTTACTACCTCAATGCCAGGTGGAAGGACGTGCTCACCTACACCCGGCCGCTCGAGTATGCAGTGATCGTGGCGGCCGTCCTGGCGGCGGCCCTGTGGCTCCTCCGGCGGCGGAAGGCGAGCCAAGCCGCCGCCTGAGACCGATACATAGATTGTTCAAAAGGGGCGGATAGCGCACTTTTTGGAACATTCTCCAATCTTCAGACCGTCAGGCCCACCTCGCTGGCTACCGACTCGAGGCCCTCGATCCCGAGCCGGAACAGTTCGTCGAGGCTCAGGCCGATGCTCTCCTCGCAGCCGCGGATCTCGTCCCGGTTGACGCCCGGGGCGAACGAGCGCTCCTTCAGTTTCTTCTTGCAGGACGAGACCTTCATGCCCGCGGCTTTCTCGGGCCGGACGAGGGCGCAGGCCACGAGGAACCCTGTCACCGCGTCGGCGGGCACGATGGCCCGGGAGACGAGGTCGGTCCGGTACTGCTCGTGGGCGTGGGCGAGCACCGCGTTCACGATCGTCTCGCCGACGCCGGCCTCACGGAGCCACCCCGCCCCCACGCGGGCGTGGCGCTCCAGGTCGCCGTGGGTCTGGTCCTGGTCGATGTCGTGGAACAGCCCGACCAGGCCCCAGGTGTCGGGGTCCTCGCCGAAGTGGACCGCCAGGCGGCGCATCACGCCCTCCACGGTGATGAGATGGCGGA
>DASPZW010000108.1:0-9810 GCA_035636055.1 Actinomycetota bacterium | reverse complement strand
CGTCGACGCCTCGGCGTAGAGGCGGCGGGGGATGCGGCCCGCCTCGAAGGCAAGCCGTCCGGCAACCACTCCGAGCCGGATCGCCTGGGCCATCGCCAGCGGTTCCTTTGCCCGGGAGATGGCGCTCGCCACCAGCACGCCGTCGCAGCCGAGCTCCATTGCGAGTGCGGCGTCCGAGGCCGTCCCGATGCCGGCGTCGAGGATGACCGGGACCGATGCCCGCTCGACGATGATCGAGATGTTGTAGGGGTTCCGGATCCCCGAGCCGCTCCCGATGGGCGAGCCCAGCGGCATGACGGCGGCGCACCCGGCGTCCTCGAGGCGCCGGGCGAGGATCGGGTCGTCGTTGGCGTAGGGGAGGACCACGAAACCCTCGTCGACGAGCTGCCGGGCGGCCAAGACGAGCTCGGCACCGTCCGGCAGGAGGGTGCGGTCGTCGCCGATGACCTCGAGCTTGATCCAGTTGGTGCCGAGGGCCTCTCGGGCGAGGCGCGCGGTCAGCGTCGCGTCGCTGGCGGTGTAGCAGCCGGCGGTGTTGGGCAGGACCTCGACGCCGGCGGCTTCGATAACGTCGAGGACAGAACCGCGGGCGGCCGGGTCCACCCGGCGCATCGCCACGGTCGCCATCTCGGCCCCACTGGCGGCGAGGGCCTCGCCGAGGACGTCGAGGCTGCGGAAGCCGCCGGTGCCGAAGATGAGGCGGGACCCGAACACCCGCCCGGCGATCTCAAGCTTCTCCCCCGAACCGCCCTGCACGGCCCGGACAACCTCGACCCGCTGGCCGTCGCCGACGTCGCGGCTGGGCCACTCGCTGCGGGGGACCACCTCACCGTCGAGGGCGACCGCGACGCCCCGCAGGTCGTCCATCCCGGCGCGGGCCAGCACGTCCAGCAGCGCCGCCCGCGCGGAGCCGGGGACCTCCAGGGGGGCGCCATTCAGGCTCAGCAGCATGCGGGGGCGAACCTGCCGGGCAGGAAGGGCGCAATGACGTCGGGGACCCGGCCCTCGGTGACCACGGTCGCGATGGCCCCGGCCGTTACCGCGGTCAGGAGGATGCCGTTGCGGTGATGCCCGGTCGCCACGACGAGGCCTGCCGGCCCCACGGGGCCGAGCAGGGGAGCGTTGTCCCGGCTCCCCGGCCGAAGGCCAACCGAAGCCTCGGCCAGCTCCATCTCCCGCACGCCCGGGACAACCTCGATGGCCGCGCGCAGCAGCTCGTAGATCCCGCCGCCGGTGAGCGACGTGTCGAACCCCTGCTCCTCGACGGTGGCGCCGACGACGAGCTCGTCGCCCCGGAGGGCCGAGGTGCGGGGGACCAGGTACACGTCCTCGGTGCGGACGAGGTGCCGGATGGGGAGGGGCTCGCCCAGGCGGGGTCGCAGGCGCAGGATCTGGCCCTTCACCGGACGGACCGCCGCCGCCACCTCCGCCGGGACGCCGGCGATCCCGCCCGACCAGCAGCCAGCCGCCAGGACGACGCAGGCGGCGGCAAGCTCCTCGCCGGTCGTGAGGCGGACCCCGGTGATGCGGTCGCCTGCCGCCAGGAGCCCGGCGACGTCCGCCCTGCCCCGGACCCGCCCGCCGGCGGCTTCGACCGCCGCCTGCAGCGCTGCGGTGAGCGCCCGGGGGTCCACTTCCTGCTCCACCGCTCGCACCCCCGCCCGGACGCCCGGGTGGAGGGCGGGCTCCAGTTCCCGGCAGCGGCTCCCGCTGAGCCATTCGACGGCGAGGCCGAGGTCGCGCTGGAAGTCGTGGAGGCGTTCCAGCGCCTCCCGTTGGTCCCGGTCGAGGGCCACGAAGAGGGTCCCCGGCGCCCCAGACGTGAGCCTCCGACCCGTCGCTGCTGCCAGGTCGTCCAGGAATGCCGGGTACGCCCGCGCCCCCGCGAGGTTGAGCCGGAGGAGGGCGTCTTCGCCGAAGGTGGCCTCGGTGATGGGGGCGAGCATGCCGGCGGCGTGGAAGGACGCCCCGTGGCCAGGTTCTCCCCGGTCGAGCACGAGCACGTCCCAGCCCTGCTGGGCCACCCGCCACGCGATCCCGAGCCCGATGGCTCCGGCGCCGACCACGATGGTGTCCCCCGGCAACTAGATCACATCCCTTCGCGGGCATTGTCCCGATCAGGTCAATGGGTCGTGGCCCAGGCCACCTCTCAGCCCTCCAAGAGAGCTCCCCAGTGTCTGCGCCTCAGTATAGGTCCGGTCCCGGCGGGCCTCCGGCCCCCTCCCGCCCGGCGGCCCGATGGGGCTCACACCCTCAGGATTCGCCCTTCCGGAGGCGCCAGGCGTACCGGATGAGGAAGAACGAGATCGCCAGGATCGCCAGCGCCGCCCCGAGGTAGGGGAGTTTCTGGACCAGGGTCGTCTTGGAGTAGCCCCCGCCGCCCGCCGGCAGGGCAACCGACGTCGGGGCGGGGACGTCCGGCTCTGTTGCCGTGGCGGTGGGGATGGACTGGGTGTACGGGAGGGTCGGGGCGAAGCTGGTCGCGTCCGGGGGCGGCGCTGCGACTGTCCTGGGGGCTGCCTTGGCGACCCCCTTCGGCACCGGGTCCGGGACGGTCGAGGTCGGGACCGGGGGGGCCGCGATGACGGCGCTGCTCGGCGACGAAGGGCTCGACGCGATGCCGTTGGGGTCGGCTGGTGATTTGCGGATCGCCACGACCTCGTAGGTCAGCGGCTTGCCCTGGGGGGCGCCGGTGTCCCGGTAGGTGTTGGTCGAGGCGTTGCGGGCCGGCGCGTACGGACCGCCGCCGACCGACCGCAGGACCTGGTAGCCGGTGAGGTCGGGCTCCGAGTTGGCGGTCCAGGACAGCACCGGCACGACGCCGTCCATACTCGTTCCGGGACCGGTGGGCTGCGCCGGGGGGTTGTTGACGAGCAGGTGTCCCACCGTGGCATGGGCGGTGCTGCCGAGCGAGGAGACCGCGGTGGCGGTGATCTCATACTCGCCGTTGTACCGGGTGAGGGACCCGGTGTCCCACGCCATCTGGATCGTGTCCGAGAGCTTGCCCGAGATGATCGCTCCGGCGTAGGTGCGTGAGGTCGTGGCGCCGGGTGCCAGCGAGGGGATCGAACCGTCGACGGGGAGGACGCTCACGGAGAAGCTGCGGAGCGAGGCGAGGCTGCCGGCGTCGATCCGGATGTTCCAGGTCCCGCTCAGGACCGACCCGGCCGGCGGCGTGCACTGGTGGGCGTCGGCGTCCGAGGTCTTGGGACCGGGCTGCCACACGTTGATCGTCGCGTCCAGCGTGGAGCTTTGGGCTGGGGCGCACGGGTCGGTCGCCGCAGCGGCCGGGACCACGGGGCCGACGAGGGCGACCGCGCAGGCGGCCGCGATGAGGCAGCGCCGGAGGATCACGCGATGGGTTGCGACGAGACCATCTCGGCCCTGGCGATCAGCCGCTGGGTCTTCTGCCCTTTCGGGTTGCAGGTGGTCAACGTCAAGAGGTGGGACTGCGTGGCGACCGAGACGACCGTCCAGTCGTCGGGGGTGGTGACCCAGGGGTTGGCGTGGCCCTCGAAGCCCGGGACGATCTTGTAGGTGTAGGTGGAGAACGGGGTCGTCAGGATGACCCGGTCACCGGGAACGAGCTTGTCGAGGTCGCCAAAGGGGTGGCCGTTCATGGTGCGGTGCCCGGCGATCGCAACGTTGCCGGCGTCCCCCGGGAGCGGGCTCTGCGGGTAGTGGCCGGCACCGGCAGCGAGTGCCTCGTCCGAGGTCCCTTCCACGACCACCGTCTCGACCCCGAGCTTCGGGATGGTGATCCGGGTGACGGCGCTGCCGATGGCGAGGGTGCGGTTCTTGTACTGCTCCAGCAGCTTAAGGCGGTCCGCGGCGGACTGCTTTCCTGCCTGGTCGAACTGGGCCCGGAGTGTCTTCTGGTGCCGGGCGGCCTGGACGTCGGTGTAGAACGGGTAGCCGGCCACACCGACCGCCACCAGGATGAGGGCGGTCGCGAACGTGAGGAGCAGGAACGCCGCGAGCTTGCGCGGCTTGCGCCGGCGCGGACCCGACCCTTCGGGTACCACGGGCGGTGCCGGGGGCGGCGGGGGGCCGGGGCGGCCGCGGCGGTTGCCGGTGCCGGATTCCTCCCTGCCGCCAACAGGGACCTCGGGGGCCATGACGGCGACGGGGGACCGGAAGGGAGCTGCGGGGGCATCGGCGCCGGGGCGCTCGGGGCGCTCGGCTCCGGGGTCCGGTGAAAGGGGTCGCTGGGAACGGAAGGGCGGTCGCTCGGGGACGCCGCCGGCACCCGGGACCGGCGCAGCGGGCACCGGCTCCGGGAGAACCGGATCGCTGTAGGCATGCCTGGGTCGGTAGGCGGGGTGCCCCCCCGAGTCCTCGCCGGTGCCGTCGACTGGAGCGTCACGCCGTGGCATTGCCCTACTTTACCCGCTCCCCGTCCCCCGGGCTGGCCTGAATCGGTCTGAATTGATCCCTGAATTGGATCAAGGGGGCTAATGAAACTTCTTTAGACCGGCGCGTTCTTCAGCTTGCGGGCGAAGCGGGTGATGTGGACCGCAGCGACGATGAGGAAGGACGCCGTCGCCACGTACTTGATGGCGTCGACGGGCGTCACCTTCACGCCGCCGGGCAGCTGGATCGACGCCGACGGCCCGGTGTCGGCCTGGGCGGCCACCGGGGCCGGCACGTTGGAGGTCGTCGCGACCTCCGGGATCTTGCCGGAGTAGGGCAGCAGCGGCGCGAACTGGATCACGTTGGGCTGCGGGGCCTGCACGATCTGGGTGGGCAGGGTCGGGCCGTTGATCGGTGTCGGGTGGGTGACCCCGAGGATCACGGGCTGCTTGTTCACCGAGGTCGGGGCAGTGGCACCGGCGGCCGTCTTGACGGGCTTGGGCGGGTCGACCGTGGCGACGTTCTGCGGGATCACCGGGGCCGCCGCTGCCGCCGCGGGAACCGAGACCGACGAGGTCTGCGCCGACGCGTCGGACGAGATGAGGTTGGACTGGCCGACCGGGCTGTAGCGAAGCGCGGCGACCTTGTAGGCGACGGCCTGGCCCTGGGGTGCGCTGGCGTCCCGGAACGAGGTGCCGCTGATCACGCCGCTCGGCTGCGCTCCGTCGGACCGGTAGACCTGGTAGCCCTTGATGTCCGGCTCCGGGTTGGCGTTCCAGGTGACGACCGGCACGTTCGAAGAGTCGAGCGTCACCTGCACGCCACTGGGGGCCACGGGCGGGACGTTGACCTTCACGCTCGACTGGGTGCTGGCCGGGCCTCCGCCGAGGAGCACCACTTTTTCTTGGGCGCTGAAGGTGATCGTGTACACACCGTTGCGCTTTGCGGTCTGCGTCAGGTCCCAGGTGTAATTGAGGCTGCTGGATCCCGAGGTGGCAGAGGCGACCTGCGTCGTGCCGTCCGAGATGGAGGCCGCGAGGCTCCCGATGCTGCAACCCAGGTCCGGGCAGCTCGCGTCGACGTGGACAGTGATCTGGTTGGCCGGGAGGCTCCCTGGGAGCTGAGCCTGGTCGCTGGGCGCGATGTTGCTGAACGTGACGTTGCCGTTGGCGGCGAAGGCGGGGGCGGCCATGCCGGCGGTGAGGGCAGTGAGTGTCCCCGCGACGGCGAGGGATCCGAGAAGACGCTGGACCTTCATCGTTCGGGGACGCTCCTTCGGCATAGGTTGTTGCAACTGAGTAACTTCCCTACTTTACGGTGGATCCGGCAACGATGTTCGTCGTGGAGACGAGCTCGGCCCGGGCCACCAGGCGCTGCCGTGCGGTTCCCTCGGGCGTGCAGGTGCTCATCGTGAGCATGGGCTTCGACGTCTGCGCGATGACCGTCCAGTCGTTCGGGTCCGTGACGTACGGGTTGGCGTGCCCGTCGACGCTGGCGATGATCTGGTAGGTGCACTGCTGGAACGGCGTGGTCAGGATGACCTTGTCGCCGGTGACCAGTTGGTCCAACTTCTGGAACGGATGCCCGTTCATGGTCCGGTGCCCAGCGACCCCCACGTTGCCCGTCGGCGAGCACGGGAGGGGAGTCTGGGGGTAGTGGCCAGAACCGGCAGCCAGGGCCTGGTTGGACGTGCCCTGCACGACCACGGTGTCGAGTCCGATCTTGGCGATCTGGATCCGGGTCACCGCAGAGCCCTCCGCCAGCGTCACCTTCGTCCCGCCGGCCGACGCAGGCTTGGCTGCTGCCTGGTAGGCCTGCTTGAGCTTCTCGGACGTGAGGAACTCGCTCCGGAGGGCCTTCTGCTCTCGGTTGGCCCTGATGTTCGTGTACTCCGGGTACCCGAGGAGACCCACGGCGCCCACCACCATCGCTGCCGCGAGACACGACAGGATGGTGGCGAGCGCACGCCGAGCCTTCGGGGTCGCTAGGTACTTCACGCAGCGATCCCTCTACCTTTCTTCTTTGGTCTTGCTTGTGATCGTTTTCGTGCGCTGCCTGGCCTAGCCCTTCGCGCCTGCCCGCATGCGGCGGGAGTTGCGGAGGACGTGGGCTGCGGCAACTGCCATGAACGCAGCACCGGCGAGGAAGACGTACGTCGGGCCACCGGTGATGGGAAGCGATGGTGCAGCCGCCTGGACCTTCAGGATGTCACCGGCGACCGAGGAGCTGGACGAAGCCAGTCGCAGGCGGATACCGCCGTCCGTGCCGCCGACCGAGGAAGCGCCGAGGCCCTTCAGGGCGAGGATCGAGACACCATCCGAAGAAGCGGTGACGTTGCGGCCGGTCTGGTGCGGCGAGGCGCTGGCGACCTTGATGGTCGTCTCCAGCGGGGTCCCCGCAAGCAGGGTGAGGTCGCCGGCCTGGTCGGTCTGGGAGAGAAGCCCGCCGAGCAGCCCGTTGAGGCTGGGAACTGCGATCGGCAGGTCGAGCAGGTTGCCGCCGCCCAGCGGGTTGGCGATCTTGATGTGGGCGACTGCGGGAGAAGCGTCGGCCGTGGCGGCACCCGAGGCGTCGTTCCAGACGACCGTCGAGTTGGCTGCGCCGACCTGGATGTCGATGAGGCCGCCGATGAGGCCGATGTCAGCCCCTGCCGCCTGGGCGGTCTCCTGCGTGGCGGCGCCGTTGTTCGACAGCACCGACGAGCCGGTACCGAGCTTGATGCTGACCAGGTTGCCCCCGGCGCCCAGCACGTTCTGCAGGAGGCCGGTGATGGACGAAACCAGGTTTGCGGTGTCGCCGACACCCAGTGGGCTGCCCTGGGCGCTGCCCAGCACCGGGCCGAGGAGGCCGCCGACGAGGTTGTTCACCAGCGGGCCAACGAGCGGGAGCGAGCCAGCCGTGCCGGTGACGCCGCCGCCGCCGAGGTTGCCGAGGCCGAGGCTACCGAGCAGGCTGTTGAGGCCCAGGTTGCCGAGGACGTCCGGCAGCAGGGCAACGTCGATCTCGGCGACCCCTGCGCTGTTCTGGCTGACCGGACGGCCGCCCTCGATGGTGGAGTACGACTGCGAGCAGGCGGTCTTGATCACAAGGATCGCGAGGCTGAGCGCCTGGCAGGCCTGGGTCGTGCTGCCGTGGTTGGCGGCCGAGCTCGAGGTTGCCTGCGTCTGCCCGCTGCAGATGCTGCCGAGGGCGGGGAGCCCGCCGAGGCCCGGAAGCGTGCCGGGAAGGGTGCTGCCGACTGCCGGGAGCGAAAGCAGGTTGCTGCCCAGGAGGCTGCAGAGCCCGAGGGCGAGACCGTTGACCGACGGGTTGCTGAGGCCCTCGAAGGTGGTCTCGGTGTGACCGGCGGTGATGCCCTTGCCGAGAGACCCGAGGTTGCCGAGGATGCTGCCGAGGAGGTTGCCGGGAAGCGAGTTGAGCAGCGGAACAGACAGGTCAAGCGCACTGCTCTGCCCCTGCCCCATGAACACCACGTTCGGTGTGTCGGCGCTTGACGCCGGCACGAACGCAGTCAGTAGGAACATCATCACTACGGGCACCACCAACAGCCGTTTCACCTAGCGGTTCCTCCTCTCGGTCTCCCGATCCCTAGTTAAGATCGGCCACTCTTCTCGGGCACTTAACTAGCCCGTTCATCTGGGATTAACGGGCGGCACCCCGAAATCACACGGGGTGGTCGAGCAAAATGTGGGCGGAAGCGCAGAAATCATGCGACTTCCCGGTCCACCCGGTCAATTCAGCCGAGAATCGGCTCGGAGAGGGTTTTGAACCGGCCTTCGATCGGGCTCCGATCCCGCCGGGGCGGCTACCCCGAATGCAGGAGTGACCACGCAGCGGAGTCGGAGGATACTCCTGATCGATGACACAGCACGTCGTGACCCGGCCCGCCGGAACCGGTCAATCGTCGAGTTTGTCGCGTCCCCTCCAAAGCTTGCGGTGCACCCCTCGCGGCGGCTAGGGTGCACCCTGGAAACGCAGCCCCGAGCCTCAGCGACACGTTTGGCCCAAGGCGCGGGATGGGGGCGGGGGTGGACCTCACAGACATGGAGAAGGCAGCAGGGGTGGACCGTGTCACGACCTTGCCTCGAACGGCGCAAATGCCAAGTCGCAAAGCGCCCCTTCTTCTCAAACTGAGATTTATCGCGACAAAAACGACGACTGACGATGTAGTTTCGGCCAGCCATGCGTTTGTCTACAGAGAGGGCTAGAGAGAAAGGGCTACGAAGCTTTACTGATGGGAAGGATAGCCAGCGGGTCGGTCGGCTCCGGCTCGACGGGCGTCCGGCTTGAAATACGGGCTTGACGAAAGAGATGGAAGGAGGAGGCGTTGGGGGCATCGAGTACGGCACGCAGAACATGGTCGAGGGCTCTTGCTTCAGGAGTGACGGTGTCCCTTATAGGTGTGGTGGGCCTGCTAGCAGCGCAACCCGCTCCAGCGCAGGTACCCGTCGCATCTGCCAACTACAACGGCTACACAACGGGCTCCGCGGTCCACGCCGGGGCCCTGACCAGTGGTTCGACGACGCTTGCTGAGGTGGACCAGGCCTTTGCAGGCGCTGCGGTGAACTCGCAGGGCTTCACGAGTCAGATCGACAGCAAGGTAACCCCGCCGCTGGTCATCCAGGCAGCCGACGCGTCAAAGAAGTCCGGCGGTCGTGGAGCTGGCGTCGAGCTCGGCCTCAACGTGGCCGCGCCGGTTTCGACCACCCAGGCACTCATCAGCCAGCGAGCGGTCGCGACGGCCCCGCCCAACAGCGGCCTGATCGACAACAAGACCACGCTCGCCCTCGACCCGGTCCTGAACGCGAGCCTGGCGGAGGGTAAGGCCCAGGCGAACTGGAACACCGACCCGAACGGCAACAACGGTTGCGTGATGGGCCAGGACATCAGCCAAGGGTTCGGCCACCTCGCCAACGCCCAGGTCGTCGGCTCGGGCCCGCCTCCGGCGGCGCCCGTCGTCGCTGCGCCCGGTGAGTCCCTGACCGACTCCCACATGGTGCTCGTTCCCCAGACCGACCCGAACGGCACGGTCATCGGGAACAGCGTCGGCCTCATGGCCCAGACCAACCAGGTCATCGCCCCGGTCGGCCTGCTCGGCGGCCTGGTCACCGTCACGGTCCTCGGCCCGTGGCACCTCCGGGCAGTGGCCACCGGTATCCCCGGCCAGGCCTACGTCCAGTACGGCCCGAACGGTGCGGTGGGCAGCACGCCGGTCGTGTCGGTTTCGACCGCCGGTGTCACGACGACCGTCACGCTCCAGCAGATCCTGGGTCCCGGCGGCTTCAATGTCGGCGGCATCGTGACCATCGGAACGCCGGCTCACGCTCTCGGCGACGAGTCAGCCTCTCCGGCTGCCCCGGTTGCCGCAGCCGACGGGACCTCGGTCTCGGCGGAGGTGGACATCATCAAGGTTGCGGTCCAGGGCCTCGCCGACGTGCGCCTCGGACACATGGAGGC
>DASPZW010000107.1:0-4853 GCA_035636055.1 Actinomycetota bacterium | reverse complement strand
GCATCGACGCGGGCGGTGCCCACGAGCAGCCGGGCGATGTCCTCGATGGGTTTCTGGGTGGCCGACAGGCCGATGCGCTGGCGGCGGAAGCCACCCGTCCCCTCTGCGGCGTCGAGCGCGTCGAGGCGTTCCAGGGTCAGCGCCAGGTGGGAGCCCCGCTTGTCCCCCGCCACGGCGTGGATCTCGTCCACGATGACGGCCCGGGTGTCGGCGAGGAAGGCCCGGCTGCGGTCCGCGGTCAGCAGGATGTAGAGCGTCTCGGGCGTGGTGATGAGGATGTGGGGCGGGCGGCGGACCATCAGGTTGCGTTCCGCGGCAGGCGTGTCGCCGGAACGGACGGCCATCCGGATCTCCGGTAGCGGGGTCCCGTCGTCCTCGGCCAGTTTGCGGATCGCCGCCAGCGGCTGGGTGAGGTTCTTGTGGATGTCGTTGCCGAGCGCCTTCAGCGGCGAGACGTAGACGACCGACGTCTGCTCCCCGAGGTTCCCCTCCGATGCTGCGGTCACCAACTGGTTGATCGCCCAGAGGAAGGCCGCAAGCGTCTTGCCGGACCCGGTCGGGGCCGCAATGAGCGTGTCCCGGCCTTCGGCGATCGCCGTCCACCCTTCGGCCTGCGCGGGCGTCGGAGACCCGAAGGTGTCGGTGAACCAGCGGGCGACGAGGGGGTGGAATTCGGAGACTTCCATGCGGACTGGGGCCGGACTCCTCGCGCGAGTAACAACCGGGTAACTAAGCTACCACCGCCGGGGCAAACGGGAGAACGGGGAGAATGAGGACGTGCCCAGCCGAAGCGGACCCGCGTTCACCATCCCCACCCCACGGCCACTGCCGGTCGAGCCGGAGGGTGACCACTGGGTCGTCGAGGCCGCCGGCCATCGGGTGAAGCTGACCAACCTCCCCAAGGTGTACTGGCCGGAACAGGGCTACACGAAGGGAGACCTGCTCGCCTACTACTTCAACGTGGCCGAGGCCATCCTGCCCCACCTGGCCGAGCGGCCCCTCACCCTCAAGCGCATGCCCGACGGGATCTCCGGCGCCGCTTCCTACCCCGCCGCCTCCTACCCCGCCGCTTCCTACCCCAAGGGGACCCCGACCTCCTTTTTCGAGCGCCACCCCCCGAAGGGCACCCCGGACTGGGTCCCCCGGTGCACGGTCCCGACCGAGGACGGGCGCCCCGCCGAGCACCTCATGGCGCCGGATGCGGCGTGCCTGCTGTTCGTCGCCAACCTCGGGTGCATCGACCAGCACCCGTCCCATGCCCGGTGCTCCCGCTACGACGAGCCCGACTGGATGGTGTTCGACCTCGACCCGATGCCCCCGTCCGGCTTCGCCGAGGCGGCCGCGGTCGCCCGCCACGTCCACGCTGCCCTTGAGTCCCTCGGACTCCGGGGCCACCCCAAGACGTCCGGGGCCACCGGCGTGCAGATCTTCGTCCCGGTGGCGCCCGGCCACACCTACGAGCAGACCCGGGGGGTCGCCGGCGCCATCGCCCGGCTGATCGTCGCCGCCGATCCGGGGGGCGCCACACTCGAATGGGACCAGCGCGCCGGCAAGGTCTTCATCGACTACAAGATGAACCGGCGGGCAGCGAGCCTGGCGTCCGTCTACGCCGTCCGGCCCGAGCCCGCGGCAACGGTGTCCACCCCCGTCACCTGGGAGGAGCTCCAAGCAGGGACCTCGGTCGGCGACTTCACGATCGTCACCATCCACGACCGGCTCACCGCCACCGGGGACCTCTTCGCCCCCGTCCTGGCCGGCGGGCAGGACCTCCGGCCCATCCTCGCGGCGCTCGGCGTGCCGGACGACCCCCCGCCCCGGCCAGCTGCAACGCCCAGCCCCAGTGCCGGTGCCGCTGCCGCTGCCGGTGCCACGAAGGACTACGCCGCCAAGCGCTCCTTCACGGAGACCCCCGAGCCGCCCCCGGAGGTGGCGGGCGACGTCGACGTCGCCCGGGCCCGCCCAGGGAACACCTTCGTCATCCACCAGCACTACGCGACCCGGCTCCACCACGACCTGCGCCTCGAGATGTTCAACGGCGCGACCCCGGTCCTCGTCTCCTGGGCGGTGCCGAAGGGCCTGCCCCGGCACAAGGGCGTCAAGACCCTCGCCATCCACGTCGAGGACCACCCCTTCGAATACGGGAGCTTCTCGGGCTCGATCCCCGAGGGCAACTACGGGGCAGGCGAGGTGCGCATCTTCGACGAGGGCACCTACGAGTTGCTGGAGCAGAAGCCCGGGAAACTGACATTCCGGCTGGAGGGCAAGCGCCTGCACGCCACCTACCACCTCGTCCGGACCAGAGAAGAGTCCGGGAAGGAGCAGTGGCTGGCGATCCTGCGGGAGAACCACGCACCGCCCCCGGACGAGCAGCCACCGCCCCAGCCCATGCTCGCCACGCCGGCCAGGGAGGCCTTCGACGACGACCGGTGGGCTTTCGAACCCAAGCTGGACGGGGTCCGGGCGATCTCCTACTGCGACGAGGCGACCCGGCTCATGTCCCGCAACGGCGGGGACATCACCGTGGCATACCCCGAGCTCCACAAGGTCCACGAGCGCCTCGTGGCCCTCGACGCGGTGCTCGACGGTGAGATCGTCGTCATGGATGAGGGCCGGCCGTCCTTCGAGAAGCTGCAGAGCCGGATGCACGTCCGCAACGACCGGGAGATCCAGCGCCTCGCCCGGCTGCTGCCGGTGTCCTACGTCGTGTTCGACCTGCTCTACCTCGACGGGCGCTCCCTCGTCGGCGAACCGTACGCCGAGCGCCGGCGCCTCCTGGAGGAGACCCTGGTCCCGACCGGCACCGTCCAGCTCGCCACCGCCATCCGAGGGCAGGGCAAGGCCCTGTACCAGGCTGCGGAGAACCGGGGCCTCGAAGGCATCGTTGCCAAACGGCTCGCATCGACCTACGAACTCGGCAAGCGCAGCCAGAGCTGGCTCAAGGTGAAGACGGTCCACGACGCCGACCTGGTCATCGGCGGGTGGAGCCCCGGCCAGGGCAAGCGGTCCGGGACCCTCGGATCCCTCCTCATGGGGGCCTACGAGGAGGGCGGGGCGCTGCGCTTCGTGGGGTCGGTCGGCACGGGCTTCAACGACAGGACGCTCGACGACCTCGACGCCAGGCTGGCCGAGCTGGCCTCGCCCGACTCACCGTTCTCGCCCGCGTCCACGCTGGAGATCCGCCGGACGAGCCCCGGCGCGGCATGGGTGCGGCCAGAGCTCGTCGCGATCGTGGAGTTCCGGGACCTGACCACGGCACTCAAGCTCCGGGCCCCGTCGTTCAAAGGCCTCCGGGACGACAAGGCCCCCGGTGAGTGCACGGTAGCCGCCCTGCGCGAGGCCTAGCGGACCGTCCGAAGGCGTTCATACCATTGAGGCAGAACGGCTCGATTGAGCGGGGCTGACGCTTGGGCGGTGATGGCGGGCAGGTCTGGAACTTGTTCACGAGGCGCGAATCTGGGCAGAATCCCCC
Organism: Actinomycetota bacterium; assembly: GCA_035636055.1. Taxonomy (GTDB): domain Bacteria; phylum Actinomycetota; class CADDZG01; order JAHWKV01; family JAOPZY01; genus JAOPZY01. The sequence goes on along the minus strand of DASPZW010000107.1, from coordinate 1,384 downwards.
CCGTGCTTTTTTCCGCCCACCGGGGCTCCGGCGCTCTCCTGCTGGTCGCCGTCGCGGTCCTCGCCCTCCCAGCCTGCTCCAAGTCCAAGAAGCCGGCGGCCGCGAAGACCTCCGCCGCGCCCAAGCCCACCCCCACCCCGAGTCCCACGAAGCCTGCAGAAGTCCATGCCGACTTCCACGCCGCTGGCGTGGCCGCGGTCGACGCTCAGAACCGGGCCAGCTCCAACGACGTGGCCAATGCTGCCGCAAAGAAGGTCATAGACCTGGTCAACAGCTACTACGACATCGCCTTCCTGACGCCGAGCCGGTGGGGAGGCGGCACCCATCCCGACCTGGGCGGCCTGTTCGGCGGTGAGGTCGCCGGCACCCTGGGCCCCGACCTGCCGGCCCTCGCGCTTGGCAGCGTGGCCCCCCAGCTGAGCGAGGTACAGCCCAACGTGGAGACGGCCACCACCATCAAAGTCTTGATCGAGCCCAACCAGTTGGCCTCGTTCGCCGTGGTCAACACCCATTTCGAGGGAACGGGGAAGCCGGCGACTGCGGGGGGTCAAAACGTTCATATCGTTCACGACTTCCAATTCATGATGGACGTGGGAGGCGGCAGGATCGTGGCCTATGACGCTGCGACCGCCGAGGACGGCGTGACGAAGTCGGCGTCCTATTTCCCGCCCGACTCGCAGGCCCTTGCCGCCCTGGGGTCGTCATGAGGCGTGGCCTGAGATTCGACCCGCGGACCGTCGTGGGCGCCCTTCTCGCTGCCACGCTCGCGTTCTGGGGGCTGAACGCCGCGATGGAGCCGGCCCGCTCGCAGACCCCTTCCCCCACCATCAGCGTCCACGCGACGGGGTCGTCCCCGAGGTCCGACAACGGGATGGTCTACGTGGCCCTCATCGGCAGCGACGCCCCCACGGGCACGCCCGACGTCGGTGGGGGATGCGACTCGATCCACATCATCAGCATCAACAAAGCGAGCCACGCCGGCACCATCCTCAACATGCCCCGCGACTCGTTCATCGGCGGCCGCAAGATCACCGACATCTGCCGCTCCGGGGGCTTCGACGCCGGCATCGCCACCATCAAGCAGTTCACCGGCATCCCCATCCAGTTCTACGCCCACACCAACTTCAGCAATTTCATGCCACTGATCGACGCCCTCGGTGGCCTGGACATCCACGTCTACCACCCGATGTTCAACCAGTCCGACACCGGCACCCACTTCAACCCCGGGAACTACCACATGCTGGGAGGCGACACGCTGGCGTTCAGCCGGGACCGCTACAACGTCCCGGGCGGCGACTTCGGCCGCAGCACCGACCAGGCGCAGATCATCATCTCCCGCCTTCGCAAGTACCACCAGCAGAGCGCCGACTTGAGCTACCTGTTC
>DASPZW010000106.1:0-13533 GCA_035636055.1 Actinomycetota bacterium | reverse complement strand
GGCCGACCACGGCAACGACCCGACGACGCCCTCGACCGATCACACCCGCGAGGTCGTTCCCCTGCTGGCCGTCGGGGACGGGGCGCCGGCCGGGCTCGACGTCGACGCAGACCTCCTGTGGGAGCCGTCCGCCAGCAGCATCGCCGAGGCGGCGCCCGCGCCGGTCGTGCTCCCGGTGGGCAGGGTGCTGGCCGTGGTCAACCAGAAGGGTGGGGTGGGCAAGACCACGTCCACGATCAACCTTGGTGCCGCGCTCGCCGCCGACGGGGCCAAGGTCCTACTCGTGGACTTCGATCCGCAGGGGGCGCTCTCGGTGGGGCTGGGCCTGAACCCGAACTCCCTGGAGTTGACCGTCTACAACCTTCTCCTCGACGCCTCCGTCACCTTCGACGAGGTCGTCCAGAGTTCCAAGACCGAGGGCCTCGACCTCATCCCGTCGAACATCGACCTGGCCGGGGCCGAGATCATGCTGGTGTCCGAGGTCGCCCGCGAGCAGTCGCTCAAGCGGGCACTCGCACCGGCCCGGGACCGCTACAACTACATCCTGATCGACTGCCCCCCGTCGCTCGGCCTGCTCACGGTCAACGCCCTCACGGCTGCCCAGGCGGTGCTGATCCCCCTGGAATGCGAGTATTTCGCCCTGCGGGGGATGGCACTGCTCATGGACACGATCCACAAGATCCAGGAGCGGATCAACCCCGACCTCGAAGTCGAAGGGATCCTGGCGACGATGCTGGACGCGAGGACGATCCACGGCAGGGAGGTCCTGAGCCGGGTCACCGACGCGTTCGGGGACAAGCTCTTCAAGACCATCATCCACAAAACCATCAAATTCGCCGAGGCCCCCGTGGTCGGCGAACCGATCGTCACGTACGCGCCGAAGTCCGGCGGGGCACGGGAGTATCGGGAACTCGCAAGGGAGGTGATGTCCCGATGACCCGTCGAGCGAGCCTTCCCGGCGTCGACGAGCTGTTCCGGAGTGCGAAGGACAGAGCAGGGGATTCCGAGCCTGCCGAGGCGGTAAGTCTACAAGTTGCCAAAGGTCCAGAGCCACTTGTGGACGCTGTGGACGAGGTCCGGGTGTACGAGGAAGCGATTCCGCTGCCGGCTGAGGAGTCGCCCCAGGCGGCGCCCCCCCAGCCCGTGAGCCTGGGCGGCGCGGCGGGGGAGAGCGATACAGGGCGCCGTCCCCGCCACGACGAGAAGGTGACGTTCTATTGCACCGCTTCCGACCTGACCCGCATCGAGCGGGCACGGCTGGCCCTCCGAGCGGATCACAAGCTGGCCTCCGACAGGGGCCGGATCGTGCGGGCGGCGCTGGCCGAGATCCTGGATGACTTCGAGTCCCAGGGGTCTTCGTCGGCGCTGGTGCGACGCCTGCGGCACGACCGGTCGCCCTAACCGCCCCAAGGGGCGTTTAGTCCGTAGATCGACTTATCGACTTATGGCGAAGTCAGCCAGGATCTTTGGCGCGACTCTCGACAGCGAGGGAGCCGTCTGGGGGGCCCCAGGATCACCCAGAATCTGGGGGACTCAGAGACATCTAACGGTCAACTGAAGCTTGACCAGGCAGGATGAAGCTTTAGTTGATGGTGAGGTATGGAAGTATCTGGTGCAGTCTGAGGGCCTCAACAACCGCCAGTCCAGGCTCGAACCCTGTGCTCTTGTCTCCGAATCAACAAGTTCCCGAGTGCCGAGCCGCTATATACACTCCGAATCGACAAAGAGACAAGTGGTGAAGCTGGTTCGGAGCTTTATCCGTCAGTCCCTAGATCGTCTTGACGGTGAGAACACTACCCGACAGGGCGCCGTGTTGCTAGGGAGATTTCACTCTTTTTCCTGAAGGGAGCTGGATCAAGGCTCTATGCGCACAAGTTGATTTATCGATGCATAGACAAGGAGCACTCGCCATGCCCGCCCTAATAGTTCTCTATGCACCCATCCCCCGGAGGGTTGCTTCTAGACGTGTTATCGTCCACTCACGAATCAGGGCGATCCAGGCAAGACAGGCGAATCGGGGCCTATCTGCCGAGTGCAATGCTCGACCAATCCGATGGTCCTCGGTGCCACCGCGACAAGATGCCCTGCGCAGCGCCGAGCGAGCACCTCGCCGGCTCCTCAGCCCTCCTGGGAGGTGTGCCGATGAAGAGTCACGTGTCCCAGGTCCTGATCGTGGAGGACGATGATCAGGGTCGTCTCCTCCTCGAACGCATCCTCGAGACCGAAGGTGGTTACGAGGCCACACCGGCGGCCAGCGTGGTCGAGGCTCGCCAGTTCCTCCTCAACCACGAGTACGAGGCCATCCTGATCGACGTCTGCCTGCCGGCGCAGTCGGGGATCGCCCTGCTCGAATACGTTCATGCCCGCCACATCGACACCGCGGCCATCATGGTCACCGGCCACGACGACCGCCACCTCATCGAAGCAGCATTCGCCAATGGGGCCTATGGCTATGTCGTCAAGCCCTTCCGGGTGGGCGAGCTGCTGATCAGCCTTGCCAACGCCCTGCACCGACGGGAGCTCGAGATCCACAACCGAAGCCACGTCCGGGAGCTCGAGGAGAAGGTCCTCGTTCGAACGAGGGCGTTGCACGAGACGCTGGCCCCCCTCGGGGAGGAGGTGCTGCCCCCCATCGCCGTCGAGGAGGTGATCGAGCGGCTGTCGGCAGCCTTGACGGTGCGCCACGAGGAATCCGGTGCACACATTCGCCGGGTCAGCGAGTTCTCCGCGCTGCTGGCGGACCGGGCTGGTCTGATGACATCGGACCACGCGGAGTTCCGGCTCGCCTCGAGCCTGCACGATGTCGGCAAGATCGGGGTCCCCGACGCCATCCTGCAGAAGCCAGGGCCGCTCACGCCCGGCGAGCGTGCCGTCATGGAGCGCCACACCGTCATCGGCCATACGTTGCTGAAGGGTTCGGCCTCCGCCGTTCTCAGCCTGGGCGCCACGATCGCGCTCACCCATCACGAGAGGTGGGACGGCACCGGCTACCCGATGGGGCTCGCCGCGGAGGCGATCCCCATCGTTGGGCGGGTGGTGGCCATTGCCGACGTCTTCGATGCCCTGACGAATGACCGGGTCTACCGGGCCGCCTCCTCGGTCGAGGAGGCCGTCGCGACGATGGCGCACGGGCGTGCCAAGGACTTCGATCCCGCCCTCCTCGACGCCTTTCTCGGATCCATGGATGCGATAGTGGTCCTTGCGGAGACCCACAAGGATCCCGCTCCCGTGCCTGCGACTGCCGAGGACGCAGCGAGAGAACAGGTATCGCAGTGAGCGAGGAACCCGGTGGCGCTTTGGATCCCGTGGCGGCAGACCTCGACATCAACCGCGACATCACCGAGCGGGCGGGTCGTGCCCAGTGGCAGTTGGCGGCCATCGTGGAAGCGTCCGACGACGCCATCGTCAGCCACACGCTCGCGGGCATCATCGTCAGCTGGAACGCCGGGGCGGAGCGGACCTACGGCTACCCGTCCGACGCCATGATCGGGCGGTCGATCAGTGTCCTGGTCCCCGCCGGCGCGCCGGACGTGATGCCCGACGTGCTGCAGCGGATCCAGCAGACCGAGCGCGCCGAGCACTGCGACACGGTCCATGCGAACAGCATGGGGGAGCGCCTCGACGTCGCGATCACGGTGTCGCCCGTCCTGGATCCCTCCGGCAAAGCCGTCGGTGCGGTCACGATCGCCCGCGACGTCACGGAGCGGCTGCCCCGGGGGCTGCCGCTCCGTGGGGAGACCAACGAATCGGAGCTGGCGAACCGCCGCAAGACGGAGTTCCTCTCCCGGATGAGCCACGAACTTCGGACGCCGCTCACGGCGATCCTGGGATTCGGCCAGCTCCTGGAGATGGGAAGGCTGACACCGGCCCAGCAGGCCGAGTCGGTGGACAACATCCTCAAGGCCGGGCGACACCTCCTCCGGCTCATCGACGACTCTGTCGATATCGCAGGGATCGAGGAAGGCCGTATCTCGTTCTCTCTCGAACCTGTGCAAATCTCGGATGTGATGCGGGAGGCGTTGGACCTCATCCGCCCCGCGGCCGAGCGGCGCGGGATTGCGATCACCGCGGTTTCCGAACACGACGACTGCTACCTGATGGCAGATCGCCAGCGTCTCGTCCAGGTCTTCCGGAACCTGCTCTCCAACGCCGTGAAGTACAACCGTGAGGACGGCATGGTCAGGGTCTCCTGCGGCCAGGCCGAGGGCTGCCTCACGGTCCAGGTGGCAGACACCGGCCCGGGCATCGCCCCCGAGAAGCAGGACCGGATCTTCACGCCGTTCGAGCGCTTCGGTGCGGAGAAGAGCGGCGTCGAGGGCACCGGTCTTGGGCTCGCCCTCTCGCTGGAACTCGTCGAGGCAATGGGCGGGACCATGACGCTGCAGAGTGCCCTTGGCCGGGGGAGCACCTTCTCCGTGACCCTGCCCATCGCGGCCCGACCGACGGGCAGGGTGGCGGTGCACCGCAGGCCTTCCCCCGCCCTGGACACGGCGAACCCGGTGCGCTCCTGCACGGTGCTCTACATCGAGGACAACCTGGCGAACCTCGAAGTGATGGAACTCGTCCTCGACCACCGGCCGGGCGTCAGGCTGATATCGGCCATGCAGGGCCGTCTCGGCCTCGAGCTCGCGAAGGTGCACCACCCCGACCTGATCCTGCTCGACCTGCGCCTCGCCGACATCTCCGGGCGGGAGGTCCTGGCCCACCTGCGGCGCGACCCCACCACGGCGGACATCCCCGTCGTGATCCTGAGCGCAGAGGCCCCGCAGAGCGACGAGCGGAGCTTGCTGAAGGCGGGGGCCACGGCCTACCTGACGAAGCCCTTCAACATGCAGGAACTCCTGGAGTTGCTGGAGCAGGTCCTCGGTCCGTCGTCGTCCAGTCCCGTGGCCGCGCGGTCCGGGGGAACCGTCGCCTCGCAGAGCGGGCCGAACCGAGATGGGGGGGTCCAACCGACGTCGGTGACCGAACTTTGAGTACAAACCGTTGTAGAGCAACAGTTTTTACTCAAAGTTCATATGCCCTGACGCGCACCCCCGAGGGATGAAAGGGGAAGTGCGTTGACGATCTCGAACGGGCAGACGAATGGCCCAGAGAGCAACAGCGTACCACTCGGGGCATTTGTTCCAACAACTGTCGGCTGCGAACACTGATGGGAATTGGGCACTCGATCCCAGCGGCTTTTACACTTCAGTCGGCAGGTTCAGCTACAGCGCAATCGCGGGATAACTCAAGGGCGGGTCGCCTCGTCGAGCCTTCCCGCAGTCGCATCGACAGCCTTGGGATTCTGAAGGAAATCTCGGAAGATCTGCCACAGGCCCTGCCCCACGGTGGCGCCGGAGGCGGGCGGCTGGAGGTCAGAGAGGCCGAAGTGTAACGTCCCGGCCTGGGTCAGGGTCTGCGCCGCCTCCCGCGTGCGAGCATCTGGGTAGAGATCCACATTGAGATTCTTGTTTGGCGAGAGGAACCCACCCGCCCTGGCCCAGTCCTGAGCCGCTTGTGGAGTGGCGAGGAAGCGAATCAGCGCCTGACCGGCCTGGTTATTCGTAAACAGCACTGCCGCATCGCCACCGACGATGAGCGGCCTCGAGCCCCCGATCGCGGGGAAGTCGAAGAAATCGACGGCGGGCTTGGCTTTCATCCCCTTGGTGACATCGGAGATCGCATTGGCAACGAAGTCCCCCTCGTAGACCATGGCGGCGCTCGGCGTGGGGCCAAAGACGTCGCCCACCGAATTCTCGTAGGTCTTCCCGAGGGCGGCCTGCGTCCCGCCGGCAAGCCACCCGTGCGTGCCGAAGATCTCCGCAAGGGTTGTCAGGGCCCGCTTCACGCTGGGGTCGGTCCAGGGAATCTGGTGGTTGGCGAGCTTGTCGTAGAGGTCGGGGCCGGCCGTCGCCAGGTACACGTTCTCGAACCAGTCGGCGAGGGTCCAGCCCGCGTCTGGTCCTCCGGCGACGGAGAAAGGAATCGTGCCCGAGGCGTGGATGGCCGCGGCCACCTGCATCAGCAGATCCCAGGTCTGTGGTGGGTCGACGCCTGCCCGCTGAAACACCTCGGGCCGGTACCAGATCCTCGACTTGTCGGCCGCCTTGAACCAGACTCCGTAGAGTTTGCCGCCGAAGCTGCCCCACTGACGCCAGATGGGAGCGTAGTTCTCGTCCACCGGTTGACCCGCCACGTCGTCAATGGGCTGGAGGTGGCCGCCGCGGGCGAGATCCTGGAGCAGCCCAGGCTGGGGAAGGATGGCGACATCCGGTGGGCAGTGGCCCTCGATGCGGGCGCTTAAGTCGCGAGCCAAGTTGCGGGATGGTTTCGCGTCGGCGAGGATGACCCCGGCACCGGTGCTCTGTTGGAATCGCTTCAGAACCTGCAGGAAGCGGATCCTCTCGGTACCGTCCCAGCTCGCCGCCACCACGAGCCGCTGGCCCTTCCCGGCTGCGTTCCCGTCGCTCCCGCAGTCTGGCTTCAATGCGACGACGGGGATTGCCGCGCCTGCTTGTTGTGGCTGGAGGAACCCCTTCGGCAGCAGGCTCGCGAGGAGGACAAGGAGTGCTGTGATCGCCCCCACCGTGGCCAGTCTCGAGAATCGAGCGAGACGGACGGCCGCCAGCCACCGCTTCCGGGGGGCACGCTCCCGCCACGGAAGGACAAGGGCCCGCACTGTCTGGGTTTGCGTGCCGGGAGTCTCCTCCCGCAGCGCTTCCTCACATCGCAGGCCGAGGTCCTCCCAGAACTCCTCCGGCAACTCAGGGATAGGGAGGCGGGCCAGCGCCTGGCCCAGTTCCTTGTCGCGATCAGTCATGCTCACTCTCCAGGGCTTGGCGGAGCTTCTTGCGCGCATCGCATATCCACGAGTCGATGGTTCCCTGGGGAACGCCCAACATCCGTGCCGCCTCTTTGCGGGTCCAACCGTACATATCGACCAGCACGACGGCGCTCCGCTTTCCGAACGGAAGTCTCCGAAGGAGTGCTTGCAGTCGGAGACTCAGGACCGTTTGGGCGTCAGGAAGCAAGCGGCCGTCATCGAACCATTCGGGTGGGTCAACCCTGGGAAGTGCTAGTGGCGCCCTCGCCGCGTACCTGTCCTTGGCGCAATTGCAGGTAATTGTCACCAGCCATGCCTCCCAACCCTTTTGATCCGAAGCCCGGAGTGACCGCAGGGACCCGAAGGCCTTGACAAACGCATCCTGCGTAGCGTCCTTGGCATCCTCCTCGTCCTGTAAAACCATGTAGGCGATTCGCCATAGGCGCTTCCGGCTCGAACAAAAAAGTCTCCCTGCCGCCTCCGTGTCCCCCCTCTTTGCCCGAACGAGCATGAGCTCGAAGTTGTCCACAACTTCATGTCCACCACATGATTCGCTCATCGCCACACCTAGTAAGACTCTCGATCCGTCAAGAAACGTCGGATATCCCTCATTTTGTTCGTTGCGGGCCGCGAGGGTAACTTCGCCTGCTGAGTACGACGCTTTCCGGCTCTCCGGGAGTCTTCTAAGGCAGACCCCATGAGAGAACGGAGGCCCGCATGTACCCGAAGGAGCTGATCTTCGCCGACAGCGACGCCGAAGCCGGGGTGGTCGAAGACGAGGATGAGCAGGTCCGAAAGGCTGCCCGCCTCGTCTTCTGGGCGCCGCTGGCGGGGACGGAGGGCGACAGCGAACCGGAACGCAGCAAGATGAGCAGGAGATCGCGGGCCTCGGGGATCGTCGCCCGCAGACCGGCGGAGGCGACCAGCCTTGCCGCCGCGCTGGGTCTCCTCCTCGCTCGGCTCCTGGGACAGCACGACGCCGAGGTCACGTTCGCCCTGACGGTGGTGATCGGAGCCGTCCCGGCAGCGGTCACGTGGCTGGTCGAAGCCTATCGGAAGGGCTTGAGGCGCTGACCTTTGGTCAGGACGTGGAGGGCGGCGTCGGCGCCTGACAGGACGTGAGTCTGGCGGTGGTCGTCATCGCTAGCCGACCAGCCGGAGGACGAGGTTCACGCCACGATCAACCAGCGGCGTGAGGATGCGGGGCAGGACGAACAGCGCCGCGATCAGCAGGATGACGAAGCCGTACTGGTCGAGGAAGTAGATGATCCCCTGCTTGTCGGGCGGCAGGATGGCCGCAAGGATCCGCGACCCGTCGAGGGGCGGGACCGGCAGGAGGTTCAGGATCGCCAGCAGGACGTTGATCGAGAGGAACGCAAACAGGAACTGGGCCATGAGGCTGCCGCTGCGGGCCAGGTCGATGCGGGCCACGAAGTAGCCGGCGATGAGGGCCAGGATCACGTTGACGATCGGGCCCGCCGCGCCGACGAATGCGGCGCCGAACCGCCGGTTGCGCAGCTTGCTGGGCGTGATGGGAACCGGCTTGCCCCAGCCGAACCCCACGAGGACGATCATGAGCGTCCCCACCGGATCCAGGTGACGGACGGGGTTGATGGTGAGGCGGCCGGCGAGCCGCGCGGTCGGGTCTCCCTGGATCTCGTCCGCCACGGCGTGGCCGAACTCGTGGAGCGCGATGGCCAGGACGATCGAGATCGCGATGATGACGAATTGGGTGAGCTGCCCATGCAACAGCAGGTCGAGCATGCCGAGGTGCATAGCGCGCAGCATACGGGTTGCCGGGCCGTTCCCGGCGGCACGCCGCCGGATCTCCGGGGGTCGCCGGTAGTATTTGGGCATGGCCCGGGTCTTCTCGGGGGTCCAGCCCACGGGCGAGGGACCCCATATCGGCAACTACATCGGAGCCTTCCGGCGCTGGGTGGATCTCCAGGACAGCGCGGACGAATCCTTCTACTGCGTGGTGGACCTCCACGCCATGACGATGCCCTGGGATCCCAAGGAGCTCGCCGAGGGCGTCCGTCGCACCGCAGCGACCCTGATCGCGACAGGGATCGACCCCGAGCGCTCCGTCCTCTTCGTGCAGTCGGACGTGCCGGAACACACCGAGCTTGCCTGGATCCTCACGTGCCTGGCCCGCATGGGTGAGCTGGGGCGGATGACCCAGTTCAAGGACAAGAGCCGGGGGGGCGAGGCGGAGTCGATCGGCGCCGGCCTCCTCGTCTATCCGGTCCTCATGGCCGCCGACGTCCTTGCCTACCGTGCCGACCGGGTGCCGGTGGGCGACGACCAGCGGCAGCACCTGGAGCTCATGCGGGACCTCGCCATGCGCTTCAACCGCAGGTTCGGCGAGACGTTCCCCGCCCCGGAGGCCGTCATCGGCAGGCAGGGCGCCCGGATCATGTCGCTGGACGACCCCTCGGAGAAGATGAGCAAGAGCTCGGGCCGTCCGGGCTCGCTGATCGGGATGCTCGACGCACCGGCGGTCGTGCGGTCCAAGATCGCCAGGGCCGTCACCGACTCGGGCCGGGAGATCACCTACGGCCCGGACAAGCCTGCGGTCTCCAACCTCCTCGACATCCTTGCTGCGATGACGGGCACGCCGGTCGCCGACCTTGTGGCGGGGTTGGAGGGCCAGGGGTACGCGAAGCTCAAGTCGGAGCTGACCGACGCGGTTGTCGCCGTCCTCGAGCCCTTCCAGGAGCGCTACGGGCAGCTCATGGGCGATCCGGCGATGCTCGACAAGCTCCTCGACGAGGGGGCGGGGCGGGCGAGGGCAGTGGCACAGGGGACCATGGCGACGGTTCGCGAACGCGTCGGGCTGCGGCCGGGAGGCGTGCGATGAGCTTCGCCGTGCACCTGAGCGTGTTCGAGGGCCCCCTGGACCTCCTGCTCCAGCTCGTCTCCAAGGACCGGGTCGACGTGGCCGACGTGACGATCGCCACCATCACCGAGGACTTCCTCCGGGCGGTCGACGCCCTCGACACGATCGATCTCGACGGGGCGTCGAGCTTCCTCGTGCTGGCGGCCACGCTGCTGGAGCTGAAGTCCGTGAAGCTGCTGCCCCACGAGGAGGCGGACCCCGAGACCGCAGCCCTGCTCGAGGAGCGGGACCGGCTGTTGCAACGCCTCGTCGAGTACGCCACCTTCAAGGCGGCTTCGGAGGCGCTGAGCCAGGTGCTCGACGCCAACGAGGGCTACTTCACCCGGGCGGGCGGGGTCCCCGAGGAACTCCGGCCCGCCCTGCCCGACCTCCTGGAGGGCGTCACCCTCGAGCGGTTCTGGAAGGTGGCGGCCAAGGTCTTCGCTCCCCGGGTGGCCCAGCCCGTGGACACCTCCTTCATCGCCCCCATGCGGGTCAGCGTCGCCGAGATGGTGGAGGTGCTGGCGGAGGAACTGCGGCGGCGGCGGTTCACCTCGTTCCGGGACCTGTGCGGGGAGTCGGCGAGCCGGGCGGACGTGGTTGTGCGGTTCCTCGCCCTGCTGGAGCTGTTCCGCCAGCAGTGCGTCCAGGTCGAGCAGCCGGGCCCGTTCGACGGCATCACGGTGCGGTGGCGCCAGCCCCGGCTCGGGGCGGAGCGCCGGGGGGACCCGGAGGAGCCCCGATGAGCCTCCTCGATCCCGAGGTCTGGCAAGCGGTCGAGGCGATCCTGTTCGTCGCCGAGGAGCCGGTCGCCGCCCCGGAGCTGGCCCTGGTGCTCGAACTGCCCGTCGCCGACGTCGAGACCCTCATGGAAGAGCTCGCCCGCAGCTACGAGGAGCAGGGCCGTGGCTTCGTCCTCCGTCGTGCCGCCGGGGGCTACCGCCTGGCGAGCCATCCCGACGCCGCACCGTACCTCGAGCGCTTCGTGTCAGAGCACAAGGCGCCCCGGATGACGCAGGCCGCCCTGGAGACGCTCGCCGTCGTCGCCTACCGCCAGCCAGTGTCCCGGGCACAGATCGCCGAGATCCGGGGCGTGTCGCCGGACTCGGTCCTCCGGACGCTGGTGACCCGGGGCCTTGTCGCCGAGGTCGGCCGCGACCCGGGGCCCGGCAACGCCATCCTCTACGGCACGACGGTCGCCTTCATGGAGCGGCTGGGGCTCATGAGCCTCGCCGATCTCCCGCCGCTTGCCGGGTTCATGCCCACCACGGCCGAGGTCGAGCGGATGGAGTCGGGCCTCGGGCCCGGCATCTAGTGCCCCCGCCCTGCGGTAGGCCACCCGGTCGGCCGGCCGACCCGCCTCCCCGGGAGGGGGTCCGTCTGCAGAAGCTGCTCGCCGGTGCGGGCATCGCCTCGCGGCGGAAATCCGAAGAGCTCATCCGGCGCGGCCTGGTCACCATCGACGGGCGGACGGCCGTCCTGGGCGACCGGGTCGACCCCGCCACGATGGCGGTCGCGGTGGAGGGCAGGCGCGTCTCGCTGGACCCGGGCAAGCACTACTACGCCATCAACAAACCTGCCGGCGTCGTCACGACGAGCAAGGACCCCGAGGGCCGGACGACGGTCCTTGACCTCCTCGGCCTCGCCGAGCACGTGCTGCCGGTTGGCAGGCTCGACACCGCCACGGAGGGGCTGCTGCTGTTGACCAACGACGGGGAGCTTTCGCACCGCCTCGCCCACCCGTCCTACGAGGTGCCGAGGGTCTACCTCGCGGAGGTGAAGGGGGAGCCTGGCCGGGCCGTGATCCGCCGGCTGACCGAGGGCGTGGAGATCGGGCAGAGCGAGAGGGCCCTGGCCGACAAGGTGACCGTGGTGGACGTCCATCCTGGCCGGGACGCCCGGAGCCTGGTCGAGATCACGGTGCACGAGGGCCGCAAGCACGTGATCCGCAGGATGCTGGCGGCCGTGGACCTGCCGGTCGTGCGCCTCGTCCGCACGCAGTTCGGCCCGCTGCGCCTAGAGCGGCTGGCGCCAGGCAGCTACCGCAAGCTGTCGCAAGCCGAGGTCGCCGCCCTCTACCACGCCGTGGACCTTTAGCGGAGGGCCTCGCAGTTTCTTTGCCTGCTTGACCGCTAGCTTGCTCGGGAGATTCGTGAACTACCTGGGCGACATTTGACCTCGGCCCCCATGTCCGATATAGACTTCGCTTGGCTGCCCAAAGGGGGGGCGGACAACAGGTCACTGGGCTGAGCGCGCACCGGCTCCGGCGTACCATGCTGTGGGTCGGCCACACTGCAGAGCGTTGAGCATCCTCGACGCGGGCACAAGGGGGCAGAGCATCGAGCGAACCTGGTCGGTGTACGCGACAGCACGGTCGGGCGACTGGTCGACAAATGGCCCACGTAGAGGCCCGTATGCAACCGGTGTTGGGTCCTCCCCGCCTGGCCGTAGCGTCCGCATCAATCCTCGCTCCTTAGGCGTTCGAAGATCGACCCGGAATTGGAGGGAGGCGAGGCGCTCGCCAGCGGGAGGTCTGTCGGTTCACTCGATCTCCTCTTCCCCGTCACGAGGCCAGCGGACGCAGGCTCGACGCCTCTGGGGGGATTGCAGGGTGCTGCGCCCGCTCCTCGGGTCGGCAGGGGTGCTCCCCAGGATCCTGTTCGCCGGCTCCACGGTGATGCTCCTGCTTGCGGGCCCCATCTGTCTGTTCGTGGCGAGCCAGGTGCACCACACCCGGCCGCGAAACCGCCGTGGGCCACCCGATTCGATGGTTGAGGCCGTGTTGAGCCTGTCCTCCATCGGCTCGTTGCAAGCTCCACCCCCCGCCCCGCCGGCCCCGCCGGCCGGCACACCCGCCGCTGATCTCCCCGCCCTGAAGACCACCATCGCCTCGTGGTACCGGGGTCGCCCCAATTTCTGCTACCAGGACGGCAAGCCTGTCTCACTGCCCCCGGGCATCCTGTCGTGGACCGCCTCCAAGACCCTCCCCTGCGGCGCGAGAGTCGAGGTGTCCGGGCCGGCCGGCAGGGCGGTGGTCCAGGTGGAGGACCGGGGCCCCTACGTGGGAGGACGCGATCTCGACCTGTCGCCGGACGCCTTCCGAAGGATCGTCGGCGCACTGGTGATCGGGACGGCGAGGGTGACCTACCGGGTGCTCAGCCCCAAGTAGTCGCCCCTGCCATCCGGGCATCGTCGATGCATGCCTGTGGGGGGCCGGGCTGGCGCTGCTGATGCCGCTGATGCCGCTGCTCCCGAGGCATTGTTCGAGCGCGCCGTCGGTGCCCAAGCGCGGCTGATCCACTGGCCCCTTCAGCTCGTCGGCATTTCCCTCATGGCCGGCTCGCTCGTGGTCTGGTTGCGGCTCGGGACGCGGTACGCCTGGGTGGTCCACCGGCGGTCCGAGCCGAGCGTGGCATGATCGTCGAAGTCGACCAGTCCTCGCCCTGCCTACGAGCAGCTGCGGGCCTAGATCGCCCGCATGATCGGGAGCGGCGTGCTCGCGAGACCGGGACAAAGTGTGGCTGCGACACGAGGTCGCACGGCTCGAGTGAGCTCACGATTGGAGGATCGGGCATGTAGACGACAGTGAGCTCCGGAGAAGTGTTCGTGATCCGTCCCCACCCTGACGTGCGTCGCCGGCAACGGCGGGGTCCGAAGCATCGGGGGAGAAGCCAAAGGGCGCCCGCCCCATACGGGGGCCACAGGCAAGGGGAAGACCGGACGGGTGAGCGCAAGCGACACTCTCGTTGATGCCTCGTGATGTCGACCCCTGGAGATGGGACGCAGCGCTGGGGGCAGGGCCTGCCGTTGGGAAGCGGCGACGGCGACTGGGGACCACGCACCGGTCGTG
>DASPZW010000105.1:0-12845 GCA_035636055.1 Actinomycetota bacterium | reverse complement strand
GCTGTAGCCGAGGTTGCTCGCCGTGTCGTAGGGCTTGCCCCCCACGTCGGTGTACTGCGGCAGCCCGGACTGGGCCTGCCAGCTGTAGATGAAGTCGTCGGCGTTGAAGGCAACCCCGTCCTGCCACTTCGCCTTGGGGTTGATCTTGTAGACGACGGTCTGCGGGGTGGTGGCGGTCAGGGTGACGTCCTGCATCAGCTCGGTGTCCAGGTAGGGCTTGGCGTCTGCGGAGTTGTGGAACACCGTCGGCCAGATCCGGTCCATGACCTGGACCACGTCGAAGCTGTTGCCATCGGAGGTCAGGGGGTTGAAGTTCGTCCCTTCCTGGTCAAGCGAGTAGACGATGCCCCCATTGGGGTCGGTCCCTCCCGAGGCCGCGGGCGTCGCGGTCTTCTTCGCACACGCCGCGGCCACCAGGGCCACCGCGATCATTGAGGCAACGAACAGCTTCGGACTGCGCCCGCCCATGCTTCAACCTCCTCCAGACTTGGCCAGTGAACAATCAGAACATGCTGCCGGATGTAGGGGGGAGCACCGGGCATCGGGGTTCTGGCGGAAGACCTCGCCGTCGGTGAGAGCACCGGAGTGTGAACCCATGCGGCTCCTGGTTATTTCAGGCGGAGTGCAAGCAGCACAGTAGTGATGCCAAAGATGCAGCCGAGGACGACGGTGAAGCGGTCCAGGTTGCGCTCCACCGCCGAAGATCCCGACAGCCCGCCCCCCATACCTCCGCCGAACATGTCCGAGAGGCCCCCGCCCCGGCCGGCGTGCAAGAGGATGAACAGGACCAGGCCCAGGCCCACGAGAACGTGGACGAGGACGATCAGGTTCGTCAGCCTCAACCAATGCATGCGCGCACACCTTCCGGTACTCGAGGGAAAAACAGTGCAGCGAAAAACACGGCCGATTTTAACATGGGGATTTCCTCTTCGGCCCGAATTTCGTCATGCGTGGTCTCGCACGAATTGCCTAGTTCCGTATGCGGATTCACCTAGGCGGTACTGGTGTCATACCGAACGATAAGGGCGAACTCCTCCGGATCGAGGCTGGCGCCGCCCACAAGCGCCCCATCGATGTCGGGCTGGGCCATGAAGCCGGCCACGTTGCCCGCCTTGACACTGCCCCCGTACTGGATCCGGACCTCGTCGGCCACGTCGCCCGCGACCGACCGTAGCGTCGAGCGGATGAAGGCGATGGTGGCCTGGGCATCCTTGGGATAGGCGTTGCGGCCCGTCCCGATGGCCCAGATGGGTTCGTAGGCGATGACGAGGGAGGCGATCCGGTCCTTGGCGACCCCCGCCAGCCCCGCCCGGACCTGGCCCTCGACCTTGGGCTCGGTTCCCCCGGCCTCCCGCTCGGCGAGGGTCTCCCCCACGCACATGATCGGCAGCAGGTCATGGTCGAACGCGGCCTTGACCTTCCTGTTGACCCAGTCGTCGGTCTCGCCGAAGTACTCCCGCCGCTCAGAGTGGCCGATGATGACGTAGCTCACCCCGAGCTTGACGAGCATCGGCGACGAGATCTCGCCGGTGTAGGCGCCCTGCTCCGCCCAGTGCATGTTCTGGGCGCCGAGGCCGATGTCCAGGTCCGCCCCGTCGATGGTCGTCTGGACGGTACGCAGCGCGGTGAACGGCGGGCAGATCACCACCTCGACCCGGTCGTAGTCCCTGGGGTCCAGGCGGTTGCGGAGGCTCTCGACGAAGTGCATCGCCTCGAGGTGGGTCTTGTGCATCTTCCAGTTGGCAGCGATGATCGGGCGTCGCATGGGCGTCTAAGTCCGGTCCTTGTCCTGGCGCTACTTGGCGCTACCGGCGGTCAGCAGGGCCTTCAGCCCCGGCAGCTCCTTGCCCTCGAGGAACTCAAGGGACGCCCCCCCGCCCGTGGAGACGTGCGAGACCTGGTCCCCCAGGCCGAAGGCGGCGAGCGCCGCCGCCGAGTCCCCCCCGCCTACCACCGTGAACGCCTTGGAGGCGGCGACCGCCTTGGCCACCTCCCGGGTCCCCTTGGAGAACGCCGACCACTCGAAGACCCCCATCGGGCCGTTCCACAGGACGGTGGCGGCCCGGTTGACCCAGGCCCCGAAGCGGGCAGCGGAGGCGGGACCGATGTCGAGGGCCATCTTGTCGTCGGGCACGGCGTTGACCTCGACGACCTCGGCCTCCGCATGCTCGTCGAAGGCTCCCGCCACGACGAGGTCGGTCGGAAGCACGATTTCGACCCCCGCCTTCGCCGCCGCGGCCAGGGTCCTGCGGACCTCCTCCATCCGCTCGGGCTCGACCCGGGAGATGCCGACCTTCTCGCCGGTGGCGGCGAGGAACGTGTTGGCCATGGCACCGCCGATCAGGATGGCGTCGGCGCGGCGCAGGAAGTTGGCGACGACGCCGATCTTGTCCGACACCTTGGCACCGCCGAGCACGAGCACGAACGGCCGGTCCGGCGCCTCGACGAGGCGGGACAGCACGTCCACCTCCCGCTGCAGCAGGAGCCCCGCCGCGGCCGGGAGCTGCTCGGCGACCGCGACCACCGAGGCGTGCGCCCGGTGGACCGCCCCGAAGGCGTCGTCGACGTAGACGTCCGCCAGCGCGGCAAGGCGGGCGGCGAACCTACGGTCGTTGGCCTCCTCGCCCGGGTCGAAGCGCAGGTTCTCCAGCAGGGCGACCTCGTCGGGCCCCATCCCGTCCAGTTCGTCGGCGGGGCCGGTGGGCATCGAGGTGAGGCGGACCTTCATCCGCAGCAGGTTGGACAGCGTCTCGGCCACGGGGGCCAGCGAGTACTTCGCGTTGGGCTCGCCCTTGGGGCGCCCCAGGTGCGAGCAGACGATGACCGTGGCCTTGCGGTCGACCAGCGCCCGGATCGTGGGCAGGCTGGCCCGGAGGCGGGTGTCGTCGGCGACGACCCGGGGGCCGCTGGGGCCGTCGGGACCTTCCGCCAGGGGCACGTTCAGGTCCGCGCGCACGAGGACCCGCTTCCCGGCGACGGGCAGCGAATCGAGGCTGGGTAGCTTCAAAGGGGAGGCAGCTTCACGGGGCGATGTGGCGGATGAGATCGATGAGGCGGTTGGAGTATCCCCACTCGTTGTCGTACCAGCCAAGGACCTTGACCATGTTCGTGCTGATGCCCATGGTGACGAGGCCGTCAATGGTGCACGACGCCGGGTTGCCGACGATGTCCGAGGAGACGATCGGGTCCTCGGTGTACACCAGGATCCCCTTCAGGCGGTCGGAGGCGGCCGCCTCCCTGTAGGCGTTGTTGACGTCCTCGGCGGTCGCCGGGCGCTCGAGCTCGACCACGAGGTCGGTCACGCTGCCGACGGGGATCGGCACCCGCAGTGCCATCCCGTGGAGCTTGCCCTTCAACTCGGGCAGCACCAACGAGGCCGCCTTGGCAGCCCCGGTGGAGGCGGGCACGATGTTGAGGGCACCGGAGCGCATGCGGCGCAGGTCCGGTGTCCCCTTACGGGTGACGGCCACCTGGTCCTGCAGCTGCTGCTCGGTGGTGTAGGCGTGGACGGTGGTCATGAGCCCGTGGTCGATGCCGAAGTTGTCGAGGAGGACCTTGGCCATCGGGACAACCGAGTTGGTCGTGCAGGAGGCGTTCGAGATGATGTTGTGCTCGGCGGCGTCGTACTTGTCGTCGTTGACCCCCATGACGATCGTGATGTCGGGGTCGGTGGCGGGGGCCGAGATGATGACCTTCTGGGCACCGGCTTCGAGATGCTTCGACGCTCCGGCCCGGTCGGTGAAGATGCCGGTGGACTCCACGACCACGTCGACGCCGAACTCCTTCCAGGGCAGGGCCGCCGGGTCCCGCTCCGCGATGACCTTGAACGACCTGGTGCCGACCTCGATGCTGTCGTCGTTCCCGCTCACGCCGTCGAGGGGGCCGAGGACCGTGTCGTAGTGCAGGAGGTGGGCGAGCACCTTCGCGTCGCTCAGGTCGTTCACCGCAACCAGTTCGACGTCGGCTTCGGGGCGTTTCAGAATTGCACGGGTGAAGTTTCGACCGATACGTCCAAACCCATTGATACCGATGCGTACTGTCATAGGTCCTCCCGACACCCCCGGATTCCAGGCTGGTTTGCGCCGGGGAGACTATACCGTTCGGCCCACAGCGGACGCCCGTCGGCGCCCATCGACGCCCGCCGGCGGCTGCGTACGTCGTCACCTTGCGTGGCCGTCGCGACTGGCCCGCGCAGCGCCGCCGACGTTCTTTGAGTATTTCACGGCGTAGAGCAGCGTTTTATACTCAAAGAACGAGTCGCTCGGGCCGGGACGCGGTCAGAACCCCCCTGGGAGCCGGACTCGGGGCCTCGGGCGACCACGAAGCGTGGGCACGGCCCCCACCGAACGCCAGGAAGGCGCCCATGCCGCCAAGCCGGTCCACGGAGCCTTGCCTATGAGGGGCCAGCCGGGGGCCGGCCCGCCGGACAGCGGGCCGGCGACCTGCGCGGCGCTCCCGCCGGTTGCCGGGACGGAGTTCACCGAGCTCCCCGTCGAGTAGCCGAGGCTCCCGCCATCCCGGCTCCAGGCGGGGGCCGCCACACCGGGCGCCGCCCCTGGGACTTCGTGGGCGTCCGCCCCCCCGGGACCAGTGACCCAGAGCCGGCGGGACGGGTACCACGATCCGAAGTCGGCCCCGGCGCCCGGCGAGCCATGCTCGGGGGCACGGACGAAGGCGATCCGGGAGCCATCCGGCGACCAGGCCGGATCGACCGAGACCGTGCCGGGGGCCTGCGGGACGGGCGTGCAGCCGCCTCCCGGTACGGAGCACACCGCGAGGGACTTGGCCTGCCACGGCTCTCTGCCGGCACCGGCGACCACAGCGACGCTCCGGCCGTCCGGCGACCACCGCACCCAGGGCCGGTACGGCAGCGTGGTCGCCAGGGTCTGCGCCGGCCCCCCGGCGAGTCGGACGCTGACCAGCGGGAGGCCGTCGGCGGCAATCGACGCCGAATGGTCGGGGTCCGGCCAGGCCAGGATCCCGGTGCCGTCTGGCCACCAGCCCGCAAGGATGATGCCGGCATGCTCGGGGGGGACGTACGGCCACCGCTGGTAGCGGCTCCCGTCGGCGGCGACACTGAAGACCTGATCGGCGGTGCTCGGGTCCGCCGAGTGGAGCGCGTAGGCGAGGGCCGTCCCGTCATGGGACCAGACGAAGGATTCGATGCTGCCGCCACCTGCCTTGACCAGGTCGGTTGCCAGGCCGTCGGCGGCAGCGATCTGCAACGCCGCACCCGACTGCGTCGTGAAGGCCAGCACGTCGGCCGAGGGCGACCATTCGACGGGGCTCTCCGCCCCGGCGACGGCATGGTCCCCGCTCCCGTCGGCACGAACTACGTGCACAGAGGGGGGTCCAGGGGGGAGGAGCAGCCCCCCGCAGCGTTGCGGAGGGGGATGAGCTGCGAATCCCCCCTGGGTCGTCGAACACTCCGAAGGAGTGGGCGACGACTGGCAAGTGTACGAGAGCCAGGCTCCGTCGTAGGACCAGGTGGGGTCCGCCGCCTGGCCCGAGGCGCCCACCTCGCTGGTCACGCCACCGCCGAGGGCCTCCGTGAGCCTCCCGCCGGCGGCGTACGCCGCCACGGCCTTGGCGGTGGTCGATGTGGTCGTGACCCCGGAGGGAGCGAGCGACGGCGACGGGCTGCCCCGGGAGAGCCCGCACCCGGCCGCCACCGCAACCGTCAGCGCGGCAAGCACCAACCGCCGGACTGCCTTGGCGCCCCCGCTATTGGAAGGGGTTCGCGGCGGGATGGATGATGTCGGCATAGAGCAGGGCCATTGCCAGCACCACCATGATGCTCAGCACGAAGGCGGCGACCGGTACGACCTTGCGGGCGTCGACCGGCTTGCCCCGGATCTTCTCGATGGCGAGTACGAGCAGGTGCCCGCCGTCCAGCGGCGGGAGGGGAGCCAGGTTGAGGACCCCCAGGAAGACGATGAACAGGGCGAGGATCTCGACCAGGCTCTGGCCCTGGCCGGTCTGGACCGCCTGACCGGCCAGGCGGGCCCCGCCGACGAGGCCGACCGGCTGATCGCCCGCCGCCGGGGTCGCCTTGCTGGAGCCGGAGACCGAGGAGAGCACCTCGCCGATCCCCTTGGGCGAGAACAGGTGGAAGATGCCCTGGACGCTGCCGACGATCAACGACCCGACACCCTTCACCCCGTCCCAGGCTGCCACCGGCAGCGCCTCGCGCCGCTGGTTGAGCTTGGGGGAGACGCCGATGCGGCCGATGGTCTGGCCCTTGGCGTCGGTGGACTGCTCCGGGGTGACGGGAAACGTCAGCAGCTTCCCGGCCCGGTCCACCTGGATCGTGACCTGGGTACCCGGCCGCGCCTTGATGTAGGTCTGGAGCTGGTCCCATGCGGTGATCGAGTTCCCGTCGATCGCCACGATGCGGTCGCCGGCCTCGATACCCGCCTTCTCGGCCGGGCCCGGCGTGCCCCGGATCTGCGTGGCGGTGGCGCTGACCGACGCCAGCGTGGTGGTCGGGTTGCCGATGACCCCCAGCACGCCGAACGAGAACGTCAGGAGGATCGCTGCCAGCACGAAGTGGGTGGCGGACCCGGCCGAGAGGACGATCGCGCGCTGCCAGGCCGGCTTGGCGCCGAAGGTCCGCGGCAGCTCAGCCTCCTCCACGGGCTGGAAGGGGTTCATGCCGGCGATCTTCACGTAGCCGCCCGCCGGGATCGCCTTCATGCCGTACTCGGTCTCGCCGCGGCGGAAGGAGAAGATCCGCGGGCCGAAACCGAAGAAGTACTCCTCGACCTTCATACCGAACGCCCGGGCCGCCGTCATGTGACCGGCCTCGTGGATCATGACCATCACGATCAGGGTGGCGATGAACAGCAGGACGCCGACGGAGCCGCTCACGACGCGGCCCCGATGATCGCCGAGGCACGCTCCCGTGCCCAGGCATCGACCTCGAGGACCCCCTCGAGGCTCGGCGGGGAGGGTTCGTGGGCCTCCAGGACCTGTTCGACGATGTCGGGGATCCCGAGGAAGCCGAGACGGCCGCCAAGGAAGGCACCGACGGCGACCTCGTTGGCCGCATTCAGCACGGCCGGGTAGGTGTCGCCCTTGCGCCCCGCCTCGTAGGCCAGGCCGAGGCAGCGGAAGGTCTCCGTGTCGACGGGCTCGAAGCTGAGGGAACCAAGCCCGGCCCAGTCGAGCCGCTTGCCGCCCGGGGCGCCGAGGCGCTCCGGCCAGGCCAGGGCCAGCTGGATCGGCAGGCGCATGTCGGGGGGCGCGGCGTGGACGAAGACGGCGCCGTCGACCGTCTCCACCAGGGCGTGCACCGTGCTCTGGGGGTGGATGACGACGTCGATCTCGTCGTAGGTGAATCCGAAAAGAAAGTGCGCTTCGATGACTTCCAGTCCTTTGTTCATCAGCGTTGCCGAGTCCACGGTGATCTTCGGTCCCATCGCCCATACCGGATGGGCCAGCGCTTGGCTCACCTCCACGTTACCGAGGTCTTCACGGGTGCGACCGCGGAACGGCCCGCCGCTGCCGGTGACAAGCGCCCGCCGTACCTGATCGGGTTCGATGCTGTGGAGCAGCTGCCACATGGCTGAATGCTCACTGTCAACCGGGCGGATCTGGCCCGGCCCTGCCTTCGCCATGACCAGCTCGCCTGCTGCCACGAGGCTCTCCTTGTTGGCGAGGGCGAGGATCTTGCCCGCCCGCAGGGTCGCCAGCGTCGCCTGGAGGCCCGCCGCACCGACCACGGCGTTCAGCACGACCGCCGCCTCGGCCGCCTCGGCAACCTCCGCGGACGCCAGCGGCCCATCGACAACGGTGACGCCGTCGGGGCCTTCGACGACGCCTCGCGTCAGCCCGAGCAGGGCCACGTCGAACTCCTTGGCCTGGGCGAACAGTGTCTCGGCGTCGGAGTTCGCCGTCAGCGCCGTCACCTTGAACCTGCCGGGGTGCGCCCGCACGACCTCGAGCGCCTGGGTGCCGATCGAGCCGGTCGAGCCGAGGATGGCCACCGAGATGGGGCCGTCCTCACGGAGAGGATCGGAGGATTCGTCACCGAACATGTCTCGTTCCATCATGAGGCCACCTCGGCCTCCGTCCACGGTCGCATCACGTGCGCATCACAGCCCGAAGAGCCGGAGGGACAGGTAGGAGGCGGGCACGCAGAACAGGATGGCATCGATGCGGTCGAGCACCCCGCCGTGGCCCGGCAGGATGGCGCCCATGTCCTTTATCCCCAGGTCCCGCTTCAGCACGGACTCGAACAGGTCCCCGAGGGGGGCGACCACGCAGACCAGCGCCCCGAGCACGGCGGCCTCGGCGATGTTCCAGGGCCCGATCAGCGGCGCGAGCGCAGCGGCCACGACGACGACCCCGGCGCTGGCGAACATCGCACCCTCCCGCGTCTTGCCCGGGGAGATGCGCGGGGCGAGCGGGCGGCGGCCCCACGCCCGGCCGCCGGCGTAGGCACAGATGTCGTAGACGGCGGCGGCGCCGATCGTTGCCAGGACCACGGCCCGGCCGTCGTGGCGGCTGAGTGCGGCGGCGGCGAAGCTGGCGAGCAGTGGCACGTAGAGCACACCGAGGACGGTCACGGCGAGATCGGCGAGGGCCTTGTCCTTACCCCTTCCCCAGCCGTGCCACACGAAGGCGAGCGCCAGGGTGAGGAAGACCACGACCGGCACGGCCGAGACGCCCTGGCGGTAGGCCGCCACGAGCAGGGTGGCTCCCGCCACCAGCCCGAGGGCGGTCGCCGGGCGGTGCCCGGCTTTGCGGACCGCCTGGTAGAACTCGCCTTGCGCCACGAGCACGATCACCAGGAGCAGCCCGAACAGCGCGGTTGGGCCGAGGAAGGCCAGGAACGCCACCACCGACACCAGTACCACGCCGGTGGCGACGCGCGCCTTCAGGTCCGACTTCTTCTTGGCTTTGCCCACAACGGGTTCCCTCTCGAGCAGTGCGCTTAAGGCTCCCACGTCACACTTCGAGCAGCTCGCGCTCCTTGGCCGCCAGGACCTCGTCGATCTCGGCAACGAAATGGTCGGTGACCCGCTGGAGGTCCTTTTCCATGCGGCGGAGGTCGTCCTCGGTCATCTCGCCGTCCTTCTCCCGGCGCTCCATGTCGTCCTTGGCATGGCGCCGGACGTTGCGGACCGCCACCCTGCCCTCCTCGGCCCGCTCCCGGGCCACCTTGATGAGCTCCTTGCGCCGGTCCTGGGTGAGCGGCGGGAAGCTGAGCCGGATGATCGTCCCGTCGTTGGAGGGGTTGATCCCGAGATCGGAGGCGAGGATGGCCTTCTCGATGTGGCTGAGGGCGTTGCGGTCGTAGGGGGAGATGACGAGCTGGCGGGCCTCCGGGACCGAGATCCCGGCAATCTGATTGAGCGGGACCTTCGATCCGTAGTACTCGACGTGGAGGTGTTCCACGAGCCTCGGCGAGGCCCGACCGGTGCGGATGACGGCCAGCTCCTCCCGTGTCGAGTGCACCGCCTTGTTCATCTTGTCCTCGGCTTCCTTGATCTGCCCGCTGTCGACCATGTCAGCTCCCCGTTGGTCTAGGTTGGTCCCCTGGTTGCAAGCACGCTCTAAGAATCCCGGCGCATCCCGACCCGCGTGCCGACATCCTCCCCCTGCACGACGCGATGGAGGTTGCCGTCGATAGTGAGGTCAAAAACAATGATCGGCAGGGAGTTGTCCATGCACAAGGAGATCGCCGTGGAATCCATCACCTTCAGGCCCCGGTTGAGGACCTCGATGTAGTCCACGTCGCTGAAGCGCTTGGCGTCGGGGCGCTTCCTGGGGTCCGCGTCATACACGCCGTCGACGTGGGTGCCCTTCAGGATGGCCTCGGCCCCGATTTCGAGCGCTCTCACCGACGCCGCCGTGTCGGTCGAGAAGTACGGGTTGCCGGTGCCGCCCCCGAAAATGACGACGCGCCCCTTCTCCAGGTGGCGCATCGCCCTTCCCCTGATGAACGGCTCGGCGACCTCTTGCATCCAGATGGCGCTCTGCACCCGTGAGTCCGCCCCGATCTGGCCAAGGGCGTCGGCAAGGGCCAGGGCGTTGATCACCGTGGCCAGCATGCCCATGTAGTCCGCACGGGCGCGTTCCATGCCCATGGCGGACGCCTGGGCGCCCCGGAAAATGTTGCCCCCACCGACGACGACGGCCATCTGAACGCCGGTGGCCTGCACCTCGGCAACCTGCTTGGCGAGCGAGGTGACCACCCCGGCATCGATGCCGAATCCCCCCTCAGACCCGGCGAAAATCTCGCCGGATAGCTTCAGCAGGACCCGCCGGTATGCCGCCGGCATTGCCCTAGTCCTCTTCGCCGACCCGGAAGCGGGAGAAGCGCCGGACGACGAGGTTCTCCTTCATCGCGGCGGCGACCTCGGCGACGACGTCGCCGACTTTCTTCTTGCCGCTCTCGTCCTTGACGTAGGGCTGCTCGAACAGCACGCCACCTTTGCCCGAGAGGATCGAGGAGAGCTTTCCCTCCACGATCTTGTCCCGGATGTGCTCCGGCTTGTTGGCGACCTCGTCGGAGGCGGCGATGATCTTGCGCTCCGCCTCAAGGAAGTCCTCCGGGACATCCTCGCGCGATACCCAGCGGGGCTCCATGGCGGCGGTGTGCATCGCCAGGTTGCGGGCGAGCGTACGGATGTCCGGCGTCTTGGCGACGAAGTCGGTCTCGCAGTCAAGTTCCAGCAGCACGCCCACCTTCGGCGGCAGGCCACCGACCTCGTGGAGGTAGGAGACCACGAGGCCCTCCGACGCCGTACGGGCCTTGCGCTTCTCGACGCCGGCGAGGCCCCAGGTGCGCAGCAGGTCCTTGGCGGCGCTGACGTCGCCGTTGGCCTCGGTCAGGGCGCGCTTGCAGTCCATCATGCCGGCCCCGGTCTCGTCCCTCAGAGCTTTGACGTCCGAGGCCCTGATGGGGCCTGGGGAGGGGGTGTCGGGACTCATCTGCGCCTCCCCTCCTCCTCGTCCTTGTAGATCACCTTGAGTTCCTCCTCGATGTCTTCGCCCACGATCTCATCCTCACGGAGGATGGGACGGAGCGGTTCGATGACTTCCTCGTCAGGTTCAGTCGGTTCAGTGGGTTGGGTCTGTGCGGCGGGTGCAGCCGGTGCGGCGAGCTCAGGGGCAGGAGCGTCCGGGGACCCGGCCGCCTCCTTGGGGCCCTCCTCCTTGGCCCGGCGGACCTTCTCCGCTTCCTCCTGGGCCAGCATGATCTCCCATTCTGCGGGGGGCTCCTCGCCACCGGCGGTGTAGGTCACACCGGAGGCGGCGGCCGCCTCGGCCGCGGCGATGACCTCGGGGGGCCGTGCCCCCAGGCCGTCGGCGACGGCGTCGGCGATGACCCTCGCCAGCAGCGATCCCGAACGGATGGCGTCGTCGTTGCCGGGGATCACAAAGTCGACGACATCGGGATCGCAGTTGGTATCGACGACCGCGATGATCGGGACCCCGAGCTTGCGGGCCTCCTTCACGGCGATCTCCTCCTTGCGGGTGTCGATGACGAAGATCGCATCCGGGCGCCGGGTCAGGTCGCCGATCCCGCCGAGGTTCTTCTGCAGCTTTTCGAGCTCGTGGCGGAGGCGGAGGGCCTCCTTCTTCGGCAGCTCTTCGAAGATGCCCTGGGCCTCCTGGGTCTCGAGCTCCCGCATGCGGCGGATGCGCTTGTACATGGTCTGGAAGTTGGTGAGCATGCCGCCGAGCCAGCGGTAGTTGACGTAGGGCATGCCCACGCGCTTGGCCTCGTCGGCGACGGCGTCGGCGATCTGCTTCTTGGTCCCGACGAACAGCACCACCCCGCCGCGCGACGTGAGGTCACGGACGAAGGTGTAGCTCCTCTCGATCCCCTCCAGGGTCTTCAGGAGGTCGATGATGTAGATCCCGCTGCGCTCGGTGAAGATGTACCGGCGCATCTTGGGGTTCCAGCGGCGGGTCTGGTGCCCGAAATGCACACCGGACTCCAGCAACTGCTTCATGGTTACGACGGCCATGCCGCCCCCTTTCGGTTCTGGCCGGACGCTGCCGATGGCAGGAGCCGGCCCCGCCGCTCACGTCTTGACCCCGGAGCCTGCGCGGCCGGGGCACCCAAAGGTTCATGAGCGTGTGGATTGACTACGGAATGCTGCTTCGTTCCATTCTATGTCGCGCGACCGGTGCCAGGGGATCCCCCTTGGGGGCTCCGAGAACCTCCGTCCGGCGTGGCTTCCGTCCGAACGAGGTTTGTTGGCCGGACGAGTCGCCCCCAAGGATGAGCGGGTTTAGTCCTTGCGGTTGTTGTCGGACATCCGGGAGCGCAGTTGCAGGACCGCCTTCGTGTGCATCTGGCAGATGCGGGACTCCGTGACGCCCAGGACCTGCCCGATCTCGGCGAGGGTCAGCCCCTCGTAGTAGTAGAGGGTGACGACAATCTTCTCCCGGTCGGGCAACTTGTTGATCGCGTCGAGCAGGATCCGCTTCATTTCCTCCGACTCGAAGGCGGCCACCGGATCGGCGGTCCCGGAGTCCTGGAGGGTCTCGATGAGCGGCAGGCTGTCGCCCTTTTCGCCTCCCACAGTCATCAGCTCGTCGAGTGCGACGATGGAGACGAACGAGATCTGCTGGTAGAGGGAGCGCAGGTCGCCGAGGCTGATGCCCATCGTGCTGGCGATCTCGGGGTCGGTCGGCACCCGGGCCAGCTCGCTCTCGAGCTTGGAGATGGCCTTCTCGATCTCGCGGGCCTTGTAGCGCACCGACCGAGGCACCCAGTCGATGGCCCGGAGCTCGTCGATGATCGCCCCGCGGATGCGGCTGATGGCATAGGTCTCGAACTTGTTGCCACGGCCCGGTTCGAACTTCTCTATCGCATCGATAAG